>CAIPUJ010000054.1 GCA_903868205.1 uncultured bacterium
AGAAGCAGAGCTCGTCGCAAATAAGGTTTTGGCCGAACTTGTAAAAATTGCAAAGAAATTTAAAGATTTTTTGCCAGACATTGAAGGTATACAGGATATAGTAGAAAGAGAACTCATTTTGAGTGAATATGTTAAGTCTGCAAAGGAATATATCATTTACAGACAAGAGAGAAATAAGCTTAGAGAAGTTGGTATTCAAGTTCCTCCTCACGTAAAAAAGCTCACAGAAGAAAGCAGAAAATATTTCAGTAACCCTCTCGGAGAGTTTGTATACTATAGAACTTATGCTCGTTGGATTCCTGCAGAACAGAGACGCGAGACTTGGATTGAGACCGTGGACAGATACATGGACTTCATGAAAAAGAATCTTGGAAAGAAATTGAAAGATGCAGAATATAAAGAGGTTCGAGAAACTATTTTAAAACAAGAAGCGATGCCTTCGATGAGACTTTTACAATTTGCTGGTCAAGCAGCTGAGAAGACAAATGTCTGCGCATACAACTGTTCATACATTGCTCCTACGAAATGGTCAGACTTTGCAGAAATCATGTATATATCAATGTGTGGTACTGGATGCGGATGGTCTGCTGAAAGTCAAAACATCCAACAACTTCCCCAGATTAAATTTCAGATAGGGAAAAAACTTCCAACTTTTGTTGTCCCCGATACAAAGGAAGGTTGGTGTGATGCTCTTACTTTAGGTTTGACTACATGGGCAGACGGTATGGATGTTGATTTTGATTATTCTTTAGTTCGCCCAGCAGGTGCAAGATTAAAGATAATGGGGGGAAAGTCGAGTGGTCCAGAACCTTTGAAAAATCTTCTAGCTTTTGCTAAGAGAAAATTATTAAATCGCCAAGGTAGGAGATTAGAAAACATAGATGCACACGATGTTATGTGTATGATCGGCCAGATCGTCGTTTCTGGTGGTGTGAGAAGGAGCGCTATGATTTCGCTTTCGGACTTGGATGATGAAAAGATTCGAGATGCAAAGAAAGGACAGTTTTATCTTACAGAAGGGCAGAGATCTCTTGCAAACAATTCAGCTGTATACTTACAAAAGCCGACAGAAGAAGAGTTTATGGATGAATGGATCTCTCTTATGAAATCTGGGTCTGGAGAGAGGGGGATATTTAATCGTGGAGGATTGACGACGACAGCACCAGCGAGAAGATTAAAAGTCTGGAAAGAGGATGGTCTTTTTGATGGTAAAAATCTTACAGGCAAGAGACTTATTGGTACAAATCCTTGCGGAGAAATTATCTTGCAGTCAAAACAATTTTGTAATCTTACAAACGTGATAGCAAGAGAAGGCGATACAGAGGCCACACTATTAAGGAAGACAAAGATCGCTGCGATTATTGGTACATACCAAGCCTCACTTACAAATTTTGGATATTTATCTAAAGAATGGAAAGAAAATTGTGAGAGAGAAAGACTTTTGGGTATTGGGCTTGCAGGACAGTGGGATTGTGAGATCGTGCGCTCGCCCAAAATGCTTGATAAGATGAGAGAAGAATCTATCAAAGTAAATAAAGTTTTTGCTAAGAGATTTGGAATCGCAGAATCAACATCTATCACTTGTGTAAAACCAGACGGAAATTCCTCTCAAACATTTAACTTCTCATCTGGTATGCACCCAAGATATTCACCATTTTATATTCGCAGAGTACGTATCTCAGCTACTGACTCCCTATTTAAAATGCTTCGAGACCAAGGCGTCCCATATTTTCCTGAAGTTGGACAGACAAAAGAGAAAGCAGATACCTTTGTATTCGAATTCCCAGTAAAATCTCCAAAGGGTTCAATATACAGAAATGATCAAACAGCTATACAACAGCTTGAGCACTGGAAGATGGTGAAGATTCATTTTACAGAGCACAACCCATCAGTGACTATTTCTATCGGTACCGGAGAGTGGATTGAGGTTGCACAGTGGCTTTATAAGAATTGGGATATGATAGGCGGACTTTCATTCTTGCCTCGCGATAATCATGTTTATCAGCTGGCTCCTTATGAAGAGATAGATGAAAAGAAGTACAAAGAGATGATTAAAGGTTTTGAACATATAGACTATTCAAAAATCATCACTTATGAAAAA
>CAIPUJ010000055.1 GCA_903868205.1 uncultured bacterium
ATCTGTTAATTGAGCTGCAGAAGGTAACCATAAACCTTTTTCTCCAACAAGATTTGATACAGGATGTTCTCCCAAAATATTATATGCTTGTTGTTTGTTGATGGGCGGGTACATAATTCTTGTCCCTATACTCTTTTCTTTAAGATACTGCATGAGATTTTCTCTATCTTCGGCTAAAACATCAATAAACCAGGGTGTAGTATTATTCAAATCCTGATTAAAAAACTTTATTTGATTTATACCCTCTAAACCCATTATATAAAGCGAATAAAGCTCTTTTTTTCTTTCAACTCGCCATTGTAGTTTTCTCATTTGTTCAACACCAATCACAGCTTGCATTTCAGTGAATTTGAAGTTGAAACCTATGGAGTCATGAATATCGTTACCACCTCCACTTCTTCCAAAATCTTTTAACCTTTTTATTCGGTAAGCCATCTCATCATCGTTGGTAATAATGGCTCCACCTTGTCCGGTTGATATTATTTTGGGAGCACTAAAAGAGAAACTACCGGCTAATCCGTAAGTGCCTTGGTGTTTCCCGTTTGAATGGAAGGAGCCTAAAGACTGTGCAGAATCTTCTAGCAGAATTAAACCGTATTCATCACACAATTCTTTATACTTTTCAATTCCATTTTCTGGATTCCTTCCGTTCGCATTTACAAACATGATTGCTTTTGTTTTGGGAGTAATCGCATTTCTTGCTTTTTCTAAATCAAGGCAAAGAGTACTTTTTTCAACATCAACTAAAACAGGTTGTGCGCCAAAAATTTTCACCGAGTTTGGTGTGGCAATCATAGTAAAATTAGGGACTATAACTTCATCCCCGGCTTTTATGCCAGCTGCCATCGCCATTAGAGTTAAGCTAATTGTACCATTGTTTACTGCAAAACAATATTTTGCCCCTGTATAATCACAAATCATCTGCTCAAACTGTTGAGTTCGTTTGAACTCTGTTAACCAACCCCCTTCACTCATATATTGGTTCATAGCTTCTTTTTCTTCATTGCCGAACCAAGGTTCCATCTGTAGAATAAATTTATTTTGATTCATAAAGTTTCATTTCTAAATTGATAATCTCATTTTTGTTCCGTTTCTTCAATTCTTTAGCGGATACTCCTCCATAAAGAGTATATTCTTCAAGATTTTTGTTGACTAAAGATAAAGCCCCTACACAAGCACCCTCTTCAAAAGTTATATTCGGTAATACAACAGAGCTTGCCCCAACTATACAGTGTTTATTTAGAATAATTTTACCAATTACTGCATTTGCTTTAAATTCAAGGGGTACCATAGGTGTTGCAATTCCTGATGTATAATCATCTGACCCTGCTGATAAAACAACATTTGGAGCTAATGTTGAAAACGACTTCATCTCTACAAAAGCACTTTTCCCACCAATAATTTTACATCCTGATGAAATATGAACATTGTCATGAATCTTTAATGCTGTTGAAATATAAGTAAAATCGTCAATAATTACATTATCCCCAATCTCAACTAATTCCGGATATCGTATTCTTACTGTCTTGCCAATGAGAACGTTTTTTCCACAAGACTTTAAATCGCTAATATTGAAAAATATATTATCCATCAAATTTAGTTTTATCAGTTTCAACATCTACAAAAGGGCCATTCTTTGCTTCGATGATTTTGGTGTTATCTTCAAGTATTTCATATCCGTGTCCTCCGTAAGCAAAAACAGCTAGATCTCCTTCATAAAGTATAAAGTCTTGCAAATAGTTGTGATTTTCGTCAAAGAGAAGTACTCTCATTGAACCTTTCTTTATATAGGTCATTTCTTGTGTTCTTAAAGCAGAACGTTCAAAATCATTATGAACATGAGAGGCAAGTTTACGACCCTTATCGTACCACCAAGAACCTACTTGAACAAATAATTCGTTAGGTGTAATAAAGTTTAAGCCTGGTATCCAATCACTATCTCTATAAATGATGGATAGAATTTGGTCTTTATGTTTAATTATTTCCATATTATTTAATATAATTATTTATCTCTGTCAGAAAGAATCGGATTGGTAACTAACCAATCA
>CAIPUJ010000056.1 GCA_903868205.1 uncultured bacterium
CTTTATATTTTTGTATTCCAGCAGGAGAATTGAAAGAGAAGCTCTCGCCTTTTTTCTTTCCAAGCATTGCGGCACCCAAAGGTGATCTATTTGAAATTTTACCACTTGCCATATCTGATTCAGCTGAACCAACAATCATATAAGTTTTTTTAGCTCCGCCATCTTTTTCTACAACAACAGTGCTACCTATTACAGCATGATCACCGTGCTTATCTTGAACCATAGTAGCATTTTTCAAAATAGCCTCGAGCTTAACAATTCTTTCCTCAACGCCAGCTTGTAGTGCTCTAGCTTCATGATATTCAGCATTTTCTGAAAGGTCACCCAATCCTCTAGCATAGTCTAAAACCTCAGCAATCTCTTTTCTCTTAGTACTTTTTAATTCTTTAAGCTCCTTAGTCAACTCTTCATATTTCTCCTTTGTGAGATATTCTCTTTTTTCTTCCATTGTTATTGGGGGTTATCGAAATAATAATTTACTGTATTCTATCAATTTATACCCCTAAAGTCAAAACCAATAGAAGCAGCTTACGCTCTTATATATCGACTTCGCTCGGACAAAATAATAAATCAGAATTTCTTACTTTGCTCCTCGCTAGTCGAAATAAAAAAAACGCTACCTCCTTTCGAAGATAGCGTTTCGACTTATTCAGTCGTTATAGAAGTGAAAGAATCAACTCACCCATTTCCTTGGTACCGAGGACTTTGTCCATATACCCAGGAAAGGCAAGTTTCGAAGGTCCATCGGAACACATATCACCAGTACGGTAACCCATAGACAGAGCCTTCTTGACCGCATCCTCGATTGCTTTCGCACCATTAACCGCACCCAAATGCCGAAGCATCATAGCACCAGTAAGAATGCGACCAATCGGATTAGCTTTGTTCAAGCCAGCAAGTGTCGGAGCTGTCCCAGCACCGCTTTCGAACATCGCCGCTCCCGTATCTGGATTGATAGCAGAACTGCACATCATTCCCATACTGCCTAAAGCGCTCGCGGCGCCGTCAGACAGGATGTCTCCGTGCTCATTTCCACAAGCAATGACGCCATGGAGTTGAGCTGGAGTAAACAGAAGCGCGTTTGCTGAATCTACATACTGATGCATTAACGGCACATTAGGAAATTCTTCTTTCCCAATCTTTGTAACAATCCTACGCCAGAAGTCATACCGAGCCATGACGTTCGCTTTATCAATTGAGATGAGAGGCAACCCCGCATCCTTTGCATAGGCAAACGCCGCCCGAATATACTTCTCGATAGAATTTCGACAATAGTATGCGAGGTCAACAACCATCTCTTCTTCGCCGGTAACATTCTTCTTAAGTTTGATACCAAGCTTCTCGCACACTTCCGCCGGAATATATTGCATCAGATCTTCGTTGCCGAAGTAACTGTCCTTCAGTAAGAAACGAATCCAGACTTGCTTAATTCCTTCATCCGGAATCGTCTCCGGTTTGACATTAGTAAGATGTGCCAGCTCCTTGTGGTAGATCATGGGGCGGAAATTTAGCAACAAACCCATTTCCTTACGCAGAGCCAGAAGACATCTTGCCTCTGGCTTCATCGCTGGTTTTTCTTTACCGATTGTGTTGTCGAATTTTGGATCGCCAACACCGCCGAAAAAGATTGTACCAATTTCAACTGCTCTTCGGAAACTTTCTTCTGGAAGCGTGTCGCCATATTTTTCATAAGCGGCCCACCCCATCGGAGTTGTTTCAAATTCAAGATGTAGATCATCTTTGAGTGCCGCTCTCGCAGCAGCCATACACGCCCACACCATCATCTCTGGACCAGAACCATCTCCTGGTACCAAAGCAATTGTTTTTGTTCTCATCTTAGGAACCCTTTCTTTTGTTTATTTTACACCCAGAGCTGGCTTATTCCAGCTCTGGGGTTTTGTTTTTGAACTTAATCCAACTTACCTTCTGCTTGCAATTCTGCTGCAAGCCGAACCATAACGCCGACACTTCCACCGTTTATGATGAGGTCTTTTTGGTAGTCAGAGAGTTTAAACTCCGCCACCTTCTCACCCCATTTCACAGTGCCGTTTTCCCAATCGATTTTTATTGACTCCAGCTTATCAGCAAAAATAGAGTCAACAGTTTCTTTTGGTAGAACGATAGGAAGAAGCCCGTTCGCAAACATATTATTTTCGAAGATGCGAGCAAAACTCGGAGCAATGACGCACCGAATACCCGCACCAGCAAGCGCCCAAGGCGCATGTTCACGAGATGAACCGCAGCCGAAATTTTCCCCAGCTACAAGTATCTGAGATTTAAAAATCTCGGGACGTTTTTCCAATGGAATTGGAGCGTCCTCAAGACAATGTTCCCCAAACACTCCTTTATTGACTTCCGTTAAGTACTTGGCCGGAATGATTTGATCGGTATCCACGTTGGCTACTGGTAAATAAAATACATTACCAGAAAAGTTCTTCACTTCTCCTGCGCAAAAAAGCTTCAGGAGTTTGCCGTAATCCGGTGTTTGTGATTGAACTTCTTTCCAATTCGTTTTACTGGTTGGACACACAGGTTCCATGTTATTAATTTTCACTATCGCTCTTCGACAGAGATCGACAGATGCTTCTGAGATTACCCCATTGATTGCAGTCATAGCCGCAGTCGCTGGAGATACCAAATGCACCATACCATCTTTGCCCATACGCCCAGGGAAGTTTCGATTTGTCGTTGATACGCAAACTTCACCAGGAGCAATAACACCACAGCTCATTCCGAGACAAGCCCCGCAAGACGGACCACTTATGTGACATCCAGCACTGCTGAATATTTCAAAGAGTCCTTCTTTAAGAGCCATATCCCAAATATGCTGTGTTGCCGGAACAACTATACAACGCACGCCATCAGCGATTTCACAATTCAAGAAACGAAAGATGGAGGCTGCAATTCGCAAATCCTCAATTCTTCCGTTTGTACATGAGCCGATATAAACCTGATTAACTGGTTTCCCAGCCAAATCAGACACACGAACCACATCACCAGGTGAATAATTCTGAGTGATGACCGGAACCATTCCCGAAACATCAATCTCAATCACCTGATCATAAACTGCATCTGGATCACTGTTCCATTTTTTCAGGTCTTCCCCATCTTTAATAAACGGACGGAGGTAGTCGATGGTCTTTTGATCCACCATCATCATACCTGATGTCGCACCTGCTTCCACAGCCATATTAGTAATTGTCATCCGAGCCTCCATGCTCATTTTTTCAATGACTGGACCGCCGAATTCAAGTACTGCATTAGTGGCACCCTTCACGCCGATTTTATTGATAAGCGTGAGGATAAGGTCTTTCGAAAAAACATTTGCCGGCAATTCACCGACAAAGTTTACCCGAATAACTTTCTGTTGAGGACAAACCCATAGACCGGTAATAATACCGATCTCAAGCTCTGTTGTACCCACACCCGCCGCAAAAGCGCAAAATGCACCATGTGTACAGGTATGACTATCACCCATAATTCCGATATCGCCAGGTAGGACCCAGCCCTTTTCCGGAATTAGCGCGTGGCAGACACCATTACTGCCAACATCGCTAAGCTCAATATTGTGCTCCTTAGACCATTCACGAAGCATTTTCCCTTGAATAGCAGACGCCGTGTCTTTGGCCGGACTGACATGATCAATCATAGCCTTAATCCGGTTTGGATTAAACACAACATCACACCCAGTGCCTTTTGCATCAATAATCGCAGGTGGTGTCGTTATTTCATGACACCAAGCACGAATCTTAAGTACCAATCGGCCATCCGAAAATTTCCCCACAAGATGTGAGTCAATTATTTTTTGAAACGCTGTTTTACCACTCATCTTTTTCCTCTTTCCTTTCTATAATTGGCTTTCTAGGCCATTGTTAATGAACAAAAAAACTTAGGAACCCCCTAAGTTACAAAATACCTATTTATTACACTACAGAATTATTTTCAATTAGTCAACAAGTTTAATTTTTCAAATACTCTGGGGTATAAATCCTCATCCAATCAAAAATCTGTCTCATTGGATACACGCCTCCCATAGCAGCATGAACAGGACCTCTTTCCATTATTAGAGCAAAAGCATACTTTGGATTCTCATATGGAAAAAAACCAACAACCCAAGCATTAATAAATTGTTTCTGTGCACCAAGTTCCGCAGTACCTGTCTTTGCACCAAGCTTAAAATCACTAAAAGAAAGACCTTTTGCAGTTCCCTCATCTACCGCTAATTTCATACCCTCTCTTGCGACTTTAAAGTATTCTGAATCTAAATTTAAATTTTTAACATTTTCAGCTTTTGAATTTAAAAGAATTGCTGGATCTACAAGCCTCCCTCCATTTGCAATACTCGCCACGGCTCTCACTGCTTGTATTGGAGACACCTGGAAACCATACTGACCAATAGATGTATGGTATGTATTTCCAAGAAGCCAATCCTCTCCATTAAAGTTTGCTTTTTTCCATTCTGGATCTGGAACCATTCCTTTTACACCGTTAAAAAAACCATTAGATACAGAGGATCCAAAACCAAACATCTCCATGTATTTTTTTATATTGAGTATTCCTATTCCTTTTTGTTTTTCAAAACCTCCTCCAATTTCATAAAAATATACGTCTGAAGAAACTGAAAGCGCTTGTCTCATATTCACATATCCATGAGCTTTCCAGTCCTTAAAAACAGTCGGCTTGCTTGGATCATACTTGTTTGGAATAGAAATAGAACCAGTACTTAAAATACTATCGTATGGACCTATTACTTTTTCTGAAAGTGCTGCTACAGCCATAAATGGCTTAACAATAGAACCAGGTGTATAAAGACCGTCTATTACCCTATTTAAAAATGGTTTATTCTTGTCATTCAAATACTTATTTATCAATGTATTATTTTGACCATCAGTCAAAACCTGAGAATTGTATTCTGGGTAGCTAACCATAGAGAGAACTTCTCCAGTATTTATATCCATAATAACACCAGCTCCTCCAACATATCCTTCTTGTTTAGCCGTATCTTCAATTGCAGAATACATTTTGTTTTGAAGTTTGGAATCAATGGAAAGTTTTATATCTTCACCATCATTTGGAAGTCTCACGACACTTTCAGATTTCTTTTCTCCCAATGCATTTATTTCAACAAGTCTTACACCATTTTCTCCAGACAATCTTTGATCATAAAATTTTTCGATCCCAGCTTTACCAACAAAAGCTTCACTATAATAAAAACCTGATTTGTCTTTTGATGGATATTTAAGATAACCCAAAATAGTAGATAGTCCTGGCAAATCTGTATACTCTCTCTTTGCAAATTCTGGATTTTGTTCATCAAAAATATTCCCAGCAAGCTTTACGTCTTTTCTATCCATAATTACACCTCTTTTTGCAAAAATAAGGGTGTCCTTTAATCTATTATCCTCACTTCTTTGAAAATATTCATCCCCTTTTGCAACTTGTAGATACCACGCCCTACCAAAAAATATAATAAAAATAGACAAAAAAACTATCCCCAAAAAAAAGAAAGTTCTTATGGAAATCGGTTTTTCTATTCTACCCTCAAATTGATGCACATCAAACTTAGGTAAATTCTCTGAATCAATAAAAATCTCATCAGGAGCAAGATCTCTTACTCTTTTATTATGTTGAATTTTACGATGATGTTTTCGAAATATTTTAAGCATTTATTTTCTTTCATAAAATTTTAACACTGTTTTTAATTTAAAAGAAATTAAAAATATAAAAAGAAAAATAAAGGTGAAAAGGTATGGTGAAGTGAAGCCAAACAAAGTTCCTCCACGGTACAATATATCCATCATATACGCAAAAAACAAAACCTCAAAAAAATTATTAAAAACAAAAATAAGAATGAACAAAAAAACAGCTGTTACAAAAGTAGGTAACAAAAATATAGAAATCAAAACCAGCAAACTTAAAATGGACCTCATCATATTATTTTTTACTCTTAGACAGCACTACCTGTACCCATTTGAGTTCGCTTATATTTACAGGATTTTTAAAGAATACACTCTGAAAAGAATCTGCATCTTTGTATTCAACCTTTTCTACTATCCCAAAAATATTTAATGAAAGCGAAGGAATAGTAACAACATCTCCTTCTTTTATATCAATCTCTCTTGGGGTCTCCAAGCGAAAGTTTCCTCCACCCATACCTATGGCTTCTTTTTCAATATTATTATTTCCAACCAATACATTTGTCTTTTCGTCTGGAGAAGAATAAAGAACAATTTTTGAGGTACCGGCATAAACCTCAGATATGTAACCAATAAAAACATTACCCTCAGCCAGTATTTTATCACCAACAGAAACACCGTCATTTTCACCAATATCAATAATTAAAGTATCGTAAGCAGAAAAGGAAGGTTTAACCAAAACAGTTCCCAAAACAATATTAGAATTATTTATTTTCCTCCCCAAAATACCCTTTAAATCTTCATTTTCTTTTTTAATCAAATTCAATAGAACAACATCGTTCTCATTTCTTTTAATATCTTCTTTAAGTAGATAATTTTCAGCAATTAAACTATTTTTAGATTTTAAAACATTATAACTTTGAGTAAAGAAATAGTTTACGGAATTATTTATAACCCAAACAGGATATCCCATTTTAAATAAAAAACCTCTAGTTGGATTGAAACTAAATAATAGAGCAAAAATTAAAAAAAATATTATACCAGCAAAGAAAGCCCTGGCTCCTTTTCTTCTTCTTGGCATATTGAAGTTACTTTTTGGGTGGTAACTCATCTTCATTTTGGATTAAGGCTTCACTAAATTCTTCTAAGTTTTCCAAGATGATACCAGCACCTCTAGCCACTGCAGTAAGCGGGTCGTTTGCGATAATTACAGGGATCTTCAAATACTCCTGTAGTAAAGAATCTAAACCTTTTATAAGAGCACCGCCACCAATAAGATAAATACCGCGTTGCATAATATCCGCAAGAATTTCTGGTGGAGTTGTTTCGAGAACTTCTTTTGTAGCATCGATAAGCGCCTCGATAGAAATAGACATTGCTTCACGGATATCGCTATCAGTAATAATAACTTCTCTTGGCAAACCAGTAATAAGATCTCTTCCTTTTATTGAAGCTTCCATTGGTTCATCTGGGATAACAGAACCAGTAGATATCTTTATCATCTCTGCTGTTTTTTCCCCAATCAAAATTTTAAATTCACTTCTTATGTAAGCGATAATATCATTGTTTAATTTATCCCCAGCAATTCTTAGATTTTTTGATCTTACTATTCCGCCCAAAGAAATAACAGCGATATCAGAAGTACCTCCACCAATATCTATTATCATATTGCCCATTGGAGAATTTACAGGAAGTCTAATACCAATAGCACCAGCCATTGGTTCTTCTACAATATGTACTTCTCTCGCCCCTGCGTTTCTTGTAGCGTCTCTTACCGCTCTTATTTCAACATTGGTAACTCCAGAGGGTACACCGACAACAACTCTAGGGCCCAACATCTTTGGAGAATATTCTTCTGCCTTTTTTATAAGATGCGAAATCATTTCTTCTGTAACTTCAAAGTCAGAAATAACTCCATCGACAAGTGGTCTTACCGCAGTGATGTGTGGAGGCGTTCTTCCAAGCATTTCTTTTGCCTGCATTCCAACAGCGACTACACGTCCGGTCTTTTGATTCACAGCGACGACAGAAGGTTCATTTATTACAATACCTTTTCCAGCAAGATATACGAGAGTATTTGCAGTACCCAAATCAATTCCAATTTCATTGGAAAAATATTTGTTGAACTTCTTTTTTAAATCTTCAATAAATTTAAACATAGCTGTTTTTTATACCGCCTTAATACATGCAACTTACAACCTTATTTAATCGAATAATACATCAATTTGAGGTAAAACAAAACACTTGACAAAAAGCACAAATCTTCTATATTTTGTAGTAGAAACTACGGAAAGGACTTAGGCTATGATAGAAGTATTTAGAAATGACAAGTTTTTTGTTCTCGTAAACGAATTCGCACAAGAAATATCAATTCGTAGGATTGATGGGGATGATCCTGTGCGTAGACCCTTAATTAGATTACGCCTTGATCGTGATGATCAAATTGAAATTGTTTCAAACTGGTGTAAATGGTCACCAACGTGTGTCGGCACAATCCCGGGGTTTATACTCGAGAAGTAACAAAACCCACCAAACAGGAAAAATCTGTTTCGGTGGGTTTTTCTTTTATAAAATTAATGGAAAAGTTTTAGAATATCTTTATAAGTAATAAACACCATTAAAGCCATGAGAAGCATAAAACCTATTCCATTTGTCCAATTCATTATCGCTGGTTTTATTTTTCTTCTAAAGATTTTTTCTAAGAGAATAAACAAAACTCTTCCTCCATCAAGAGCTGGGAAAGGAATTGCATTTAATACAGCGAGGTTTATAGATATGAGAGCAATAAAACCAAATAAATAAGCAACACCAAATTGTCTTGCTTCTCCTACCATTCCAGCGATACCTATAGGACCAGAAACTTGTGACAACATGCTTTTATCTCCTACAAAAGCATTGGCAAAAAACTTATACATACCGACAGCTACAGCTTTTACTTCTAAAACGGTAAGCTTTGCTCCTTCATAGAAAGACTGAAAGAAACCAAACTTAAGAGTACCAGCAAAGTCCATAGCCACACCAATAGCTTTTCTTCCATTCACTAAACCGTTAGCGGGAATAACATCTACAACAGATTCATTTAATCCCCTTTTATAACTTAACTGAACAGAAGATGTGGCCTTACTAATTACATTTTGTATTTGTTCTATTGTTGGATTCTTTATATTTTCTTTTCCAGAAATAATATTAGAAATAAAATCTCCTTCCTTTAAGCCAACCTTCATCGCAGGAGAATCTTTTTCTACAGAAAGAATTATTACTCCGGCATTTGTTAGTTTCCCAGCATATTCACTATTTACTGAGGTAAGAGTTCCAATATTAAAAGAAATGGAAATTAAAATCCAAGCAAAAATAATATTAAAAAATATTCCAGAAAGAAGTACTAGGATTTGTTTCCATGACGAAGCATGTACGAAACTTCTAGCACTATCCGCACCATTTGTATTTTCTTCATTTGGATCTTCTCCAAATATTTTTACATATCCACCAAAAGGAATAGCATTCAAAGCATACTTTGTTTCTCCTTTTTTAAAGCTCCAAATCTTTGGTGGAAAACCAATAGCAAATTCGTCTACACGAATACCAAAAAGTTTAGCGGCAATGAAATGCCCAAGCTCGTGTACGAACACGAGGACTGCTAGTATTACTAAAAATATTATAATAGTCATTATGCGTTTATTTCTTTCTCTTTCTTTTCAAACAAAGCTTCGAGATTTTGTCCACATTCATCTATAATTTTCTGCATTTCATCCTTAAATCTAAACTTATCATCTTCTCCCATTCCACCTTCTTTTTCTTTGTTCTGAATATCAGTCCAAATTTCGTCTCTTACACCTCTCAAGGTTTGTCTAGCATCTTCTAGCTTTCCTTTTGCTGCTTTTATTATCATCACTCTTCTTTCTGAAGTGAGCTCTGGAAAAGTAACTCTGACTCCTTTATCATCTGAATTTACAGAAACTCCAAGTTCAGCAGAAATGATAGATTTCTCTACAGCTTTGATTTGTGATTTATCCCAAGGAGCAATACGAATAGATCTTGCATCTTCTGTAGAAATGTTTGCAACTTGGTTAATAGGCATTCTGGTACCGTATGATTCTACTTGTACACCATCTAAAATAGCAGTACTAGCAACACCAGTCCTGATACTTGTGTATTCTTTTCTAAGCCATTCTTCTACACCTTTTGTATCTTCTTTTAATTTTCTAAAATCGTATATCATAAAAATTATTGATTAATTATTTTTTTATTATAACAAATTTTTACATTTTTATAAAGTAGGTAAGGTCAAAGCCAAATATTCCATAAGCATTTTGAGTGATGGGGATTGTTCACCTGCATACAACCTCATCTTCTCTATATCTTCTAAAGATTTTGTTAAAGCTTTGTTCTTAAAATCAATATCTTTTGAAAGTTCTTTTTCAAGACCATTAAAGAAATTTACAACTTCTATCTTACTTTCTTTTTCATCTTTAATATCTTCTGAAAGTTCTTTTATCATTTCCATTCTTTCACCTATAGTAGATTTAATAAATTTCTTAGCATTTATTTTTTCTTCACCCCTTACACTTTCATGTTCAATGATTATCAACCTAGATTTTAATGTAGTAATCAAACAATTTGTAGATGGCATGATTATAAAAAAGTGAGTTCCTCCGATTGGTTCTTCAAAAAGCTTGAGCATAGCATTCTGTGCTTTTTCTGTAATAAAATTTGCCTGTAAAACAAAAATCTTTTTATCATTTTTTGTAGGTTGATTATAGTGAAGCTCTTTTATGGCTCTGCCATCTTCTATGTCCATAGTGTCATATTCTCCATACCAAAAATCTGGATTTCCTTGTACGGCAAAATCCAAATCTTTCTCCAAAAATTTCTGAAGTTCTAAAAGAGTGTTCTCTGCCTCGCCGATGATGCAGTAGGCGTGGTGTAGGTTTTTGTTATCTGCAAAAAGGTTCATGAGAGAATAATAACAAATTTAAATAAAAAAAACGACCTCATAAAAAGTCGTTTTTAAAATTAATAAAGGGATTAAGAAAAACTAGCGAACACAACGTATAGAGTAATTTTCGTCCAAATTGGGGTAGAAAATAAAAGGGTTAATCTCTCCACCTATATTGGTGTTAACTAATGGCCCTGAGCTAGAGTAATAATTTCCTCCAGTAAAGGAGCCTGGTATACCTGTAAGAAAAGCGTCAATTAATTCTCCGACCGAAGGCAGCCTCCAATCGGCCCCCAGTGTCGTCTGACAGTAATCATTTGCTCCACCCGTAAGACAGGTGTCTGGTGTACCCCCAGACCAACTTGAATCCCAAGGACCAGGGCATACAACTATATTGGGGTCCGGAGTTTGCCATTCTAAAGCAGGTGTTCCTGCTGTTGCTGTCCCAGGATATGTAGCTGTAGTAAGTACTTTGCTTGGGTCTATATCTCCATAGAGAGTTCCTGTTATACCCATAATTGTTGTGCCTGTAGCAATAGTGTTTGATTGTATTGTAGGGAAATTATCCCAGATTTCTGACAGTGATCTCATAGATATACTAGGAGAAGAAGTGGTGGATGTGGTTTTGTCTTGGGGAGTGTGGTTGATATCATCTAGTCTGTTGTATATGTCAGAAGTAGTATACATTGTAGGTGTATCTGTAGACACTGTTGGAGTAAGTGAGCCAGCTAAAGCTA
>CAIPUJ010000057.1 GCA_903868205.1 uncultured bacterium
AGTAGGCCCACCGCTATACCACGGGAATCTAATTTCAAAGGATGGTGACTGCTCGGTGTATTGCTTCTCAATCGATATATTATAAAGTTCAGGGATAATTTCCCCAGCCTTCCCAGGCATAGTCCAGTCGCAGCCAAGCCTTTCTAAAAGTTCATATACCCCATACGCAGAACCAGCCGGGCTTTCTCCTGCAATCAAGATAAAATCCTTATTAACAGTCAAGCTAAAACTCTCTCTAAGGGCACTATTTTTAGTTAATTTCCCGCCTAAATCCTGGGCTAACTTACCAATAACAATTGCCGGGGGCTTAATTTCTAAGACATCTTTTACTACCTTCAGGGGCAAGGTAACTTTAGACATAACTTCTAAGTGATAAATTAAATCTTTAATTGCAAAATTGAATATTAAAGCATGTTGTTCGTCATAGCTTAACTTGCTAAACTTTACTTGGGTCAGATTAGCTAATGGCGTATTATTGTCGAAACTGCTTACATAAATTGTCGCTAAAGCCTTATTATCTTTAACTATATCAAAACCATTAGCCAATATACATAGCATCATTGCTGCGATGATAATCATACATTTATTCATTTTACTCTCCTAAATTATCTTTTTCAACAACCTCTTTTGGCAATAACATTTCCTCGCCTGACAATGATAAATAGGGAGGAACATTTAATAAACTGATGGAACCAGAAACATTGCTCAAACACCATAATTTGCCATCTTGCCCTTCTGAAACAACGATTGAAAGGTATCGTCCGATTGGATTTTTGCTAAAATCGTAAACTACTTTCCCATCTGACTGCATGAGGGTCCCGCGGTTCAACTTGTGATAAAAACCAATAATTTTAGAACCTTTAGGAACGTAAAAATAATAATTCCCGGTTATTGCTGAATTCAATGATATGTCCGTGAGAATTGCAAATTTCCCTTTCTTCAAGTTTACTGTCGTCAGAGCCCCTTTATCATCAATATCAATGCGATAAAGACCTGTTTGTTTGGGTTGTAATTTAATGGTGTAAGTGTTTCCATCCGGTTTTACTGATTGATTAATGTCCTCCAGAGTTTCACGTGTTCCATCTTGCGATGATCCGCCAATATTAAACAGCTTAAAACTTACATTACCTTTATTTCGATAAATTACAATTTGTCCACCTCTTACGCTAAACTCCAATGGCTCCGTACGATTCTCTACCCATGTGTAAAAAATACGCTTAAAACGCTGTCCTGGGAAATTCCCTTTAATTTTACCCTGATTAGCCAATGCTGGAGCGGGGATTAAATTGTCGGAATAAGCAATAGGTTCAAAGTCTAGCATCTTATTGTCGGCAATACCTTTTGTAATCATTGAGTCTATTTCGCTGCGGGCAAAAGCGGTACTCTTTTTCCAATCAATCGGATTATTATTGGAAACTCTAATTTTTGATGATTGCAAAACAAAAATTCGGTAATAGTAATAAGAATCTACCATACGACTATCTGCTATTTTAGCTACAAAATGAATTAAATTGTCAAAATTCGTTTGCTTATCCTTATCTGAACTGCTTAAATAAGCATCACATTTCTCTACATAACTTACATATAAAGCCAAATCATCTAAGCGAGACATTACAGCCTCATCATCAGCAGACTCTACCCGAGCGTGAGCGATTATTTTATATAATCTTGCTAATAAATCACTTGATACTTTTCGCTTGTTAGCTCCATCAATTAGAGTATAAAATTCCTTCATAGTATTAGCGGATTTTCCAAAATTATCAGTCAAGAAGTCTTTAATTTGTAGTTCAACTTTTTTACTTTCGGTAACATCCCACAAAATTCTGGTAGTTAGAAAAAGTCCCAATCCGCAAGGCCCCCAAGCATCGGTTGATTCCCCAACGTAATAACGGGCATTTTGAGTATAATAGCCTGGAAGCGTTTTTGCTAAATATTCGCTATTTCCTGCATTCATTTGCCCAGGCTGATTCCACGACCATGTGAGAACATCCAAGTAATCTCGCACCCCGACAATATGTGCTTTGCGTTTTTTCCAACTAGCTAATAATGTATCAAAGGTGTTACCGCCAATAATAAAACTGGTTGCTACTGAAATTACAATATTTTGCTCTACATCAATATCCGGAGCGGGCGAATGTTCATTGTAAGCATACATGCCTATACGTTTATCAGGAAATTCTTCAGCGATGGCTCTTGCAACCAGATTAGCTAAGTAAACTGCTCTTGTTGATGGGGTTCCGATTGCGGCACACGAGGCACATTCACACCAGTGTCCTCCATCGTTTGGGTCCAATGAAATACTTTTTATTTGTTGATTCTTTCTAAGCTTACTTAATTCATAATCAACAACTAGTTTTTGCAATCCTTTATTGGATACACAAAACTTTGAATCATGGATATTTAAATAGCGTTTACCGTTAATCAGTGAATAGTACTCAGGATGTTGTTCAAATTCTTTCTTATTGTTAAGAATAATTTCACCATAACTGTGACTGGTAATTAACGAGTAACCTGGTATACGATTTAGTTGCATCCACCTTTCACTTGACGACCGCCAAATTGGCTTATATGAACCACCTGGCCAAATCATACGAGTGGTAAAATCTGGAACTTCCCTAATATAAGAAGCAAATTCCAATTTGCTTAATTTAGGGATTTTCTGCCATTTTTCCATTGGAAAATAAAAGCGACAGCCAAGTTGATATAGGAATCCGCTAATTCCATATTTTACGGCTTCTGGAGTCGCTCCAATTATATAAAGACCATTCTCAAAAGACTTTATTTCATATCCTTGTTGTTCATTCAGGTCAAGAGAATTAAATTTAACTGTAAATTTTAAATTAGTGAAATCATTAATTGTGCCAACTATAATACCTGAATGATCAAATTTTGTGCTGATTTCAAATTTAGCATCTGTAATTTTATTTAATATTTCTGCCAAGCTTTGGGCTGCAGCTAACGTTATAACATCTGCATTGGGGCTAACAATTATTGGCAATTTTGCCTGTCCTTTGTCAGCCAAGATAATGTGAGGAGCAGGGGCTATCTGGTGAACTCCTGCACTTCCTGCTAATGTAATAAGTAGCATTGTTACAAATAAACGAATTTTCATAATCTTTTAAAAAGCCCTTTGCGTTAGTTATTCTGATTTCAACTCGTATACCATCTTTCTCTTGCGTTGCTATTCACTAAAAAGGAGGAATTGCGACTGATACACCCCCGCGTCGCAAGAACGCTAAACATCATGCCGACAGGGACATAGATATAGTTATTCCTCCTAGATAAATTCATCTTTGACCTAATTCTACCAACTATTACCAGATCCAATTACGTTCCCTGGATTCCATGGTTTTTTAATACCAAGGACTGTTGTGTATAAGGTAGAATTACTACAATATACATTTTGGACTAGATCAAAGAGATATGTTGGAATTGCCGGCCCATAAACAAGCATATGATTCAAAGTAACATTAGGACTTGTTACAGAACAAACAGGGGTGCTTGTTGTATCAAGCCCCAGCAATCTCATATGATCAATATTTACAACAGCATAATCTCTAAAATTTAATGAAGCACCACCATTAATATATTGAACGTAAACATAAGAGTTTGGGTAATTTGCCGCTAAAACGGCAGTAGAGTCTACCTTAATACCAGCCGGTACATCAGATAGCACGAGAACACCAGTTACATCAACTTCAGCATTCTGGGTAATATACGCACCAATACCGGCCCCTCCATAAATTCTCACTCCATCAAGTTCTACTTTGGCATTATAACTCGCGCTAAAACCAATTCCATTAAGTTCTCTTCCTCTTACTTCTTTTGCTACTATTCCACTCATATTGCCAAGCCCAACATCACTTACCAATAAAACACTATTACATCTTAAAACCTCAACATAAGAAATTGACCATGTTTTTAATGGGTGTAGTTGACCAGGATTTGGTTCCAAATCAATAGCGGCTTTAGGGCTAGTTCGATTAATGTCTCTGATTGTACAGTTACTAATCTCCCCTCGTTCTCCGGAAATTACAGAAATTCCTTGCCTGCCACAGTTCTCAACTAAAACATTATCGATAATAATGTCTTCGGCATTGTACTGGTTTCCCGCTGAAGAATGTGTTGCATGTACATAAATCCCATCTGTCCAGCAATTTTGTATTGTTACGTTTTGAATTGTCGTGTTTTGAACTCCCCAAATACTAATACCATGCGCTGCGCCATCACCTGAAATACCCGACCAATCAATCCCATCACGATTTCCATTGATTGTAAGAGTCTGAATGGTGACATCTTCCGTAAGAGTGGTTTTCCAGTTTTTGGGAGTAAGAACTTGTTGATGTTCGCTAACAACCGGCCCAATGAGTTTTATAACAACTCCGCCACGAGATTGGCCGGTCATGATTTGGAAACTATTATAATAGAGTTTTTTTACAAGATATACACCATTTGGGAAGTATACATCATTATAATTGTCTAAAACATATTGGATTGCATTAGTGTCATCAGTTATTCCATCTCCAATAACTCCATGATTTTTAACATTTTCCCCAGAGTAAGCAACTTGCATCAAGAAATATATTAAACATAAAAGGGATACTTTTGAAAAAATACTACTTAAAATTCGCATTTATCTTCTCCATTTAAGCTTATAAGTTTATGGATAATTTTATTGCTTCAAATTGCACACGGTTTTAATCATTAACTAAAGTTTTTTTGTTTTTTGAATCTAGCGCCTGAATTTGAGTCTGGCGTTCGC
>CAIPUJ010000058.1 GCA_903868205.1 uncultured bacterium
AAACCCAGCTTTTTCCCATTGTTTTAGAACCTGTTTTATATACAAAGCCCCATATAAATAGCCATAATAATGATTATCTTCATTTATTATCCTCTCAAACCTTTCTTTTCCGGTATCATTTGTTTGAAAATCAAGCAATTTTTCATATTTCTCCCCAAGATAGAAATCAGAGTTTTTGTTTTTTAAGTTTTCTTCTATTTGTTCTGCTGTTTCTCTTTTTATTCCCATTATCCCCCAAGAGAATTGACTTTGACTTCCAAGGATTTTGAGTGGAGCAAAAACACTTTTGAAAATTTCTCTCTGATCATAATAAAGTCGAAGTTGTTCTACTACTAAAGGCAGAATAATTATTCTTGAATTTAAATCTGTTTCTTTTGCAACTTTGTTTATTACATCCTTATCTTTCATAATCGCTTCTTTTAATATTTTCCATTCTTCTGTTTCTACCCAGCTCTTTTTGTCTACAGACAAAAATGCATTTCTTTGATTGTCTATTTTAATACCCTTTGAATTCGTGATTCCATATTTTACGCCTAGGAATATAACCAAAAAGGAAAAGCCGATTAAAGCAAATATATAGATGCTGTATTTGAAAAGTTGTTTTATAAAATGCATGCGATAATTATATCAGTATTTTATAGAAGTTATAAACATAATTACTTGATTGGATTTTTTTTGTGGGGGGTATATACTTATGGTAGACGCTCTCTAAGAGTTATCAACAGTTTAAATTTGCACACGTAAATTAAAGTTATATACTTGTATACAAGTTGCAAGTCTATCTCACTTTTTATTTCGTACTTTTATTATAAGTTCGGTTTAATTTTATTTTAATATAAATGAAAAAATTATTAATCTCTCTCGTCGTTTGTCTCACAATCTTATCAGCTTCATCTGTCGCTCTTCAGTCTTCAGCACAGGGAATGTCTATAGCAGATTTAGTAAATCTATTTATTGGTCTTGGAATAATTCCACCAGATAAGGCAGCAGCAGCAAGAGCGGCTGTGGGTATTACTGTTCCACCAACAACGCCTTCAATCACTGTCCTTTCACCGAATGGAGGAGAGACATTCAAGGATACGGACACCATCGTCGTGTCTTATTCAGGGACTAATATATCAAGCCAACTTACAGCTTTCCTTTATAGTCCAACGTTAGGAAATGTTGGGGAAGTCACGAGTGGTAATACTGGTGGTAGTTATATATCTAGTAGGGGCTCTATTTCTATCAGCCTACCAAATATTAAAGGTGGAGCTCCTTCTGGTCAGTTTAAAATCACACTTTGTGATAAGACGCAGTCTCCTGTTGGATTAGATGGTAAATCTCTTTGCGACTCGAGTGATAATTATTTTACTATCACTTCTGCAACATCACCCCAAGTTCTCCCAGTTGTTCAAGTTGTTGGTACACCAACACTAGCAATCGCATATGACTCAGCTCAAAAAGAATCTCAGCTTAAAGCAGATTTTACTTTTACAGTAAGTGGTGGTAGCCAAGGTGTAAATCTTTATAAGTATAACGGTGGAATTCAATTTATTGACCAAACTGGTAAAGCTTCACAAGCAAATTCATACAGTGCAAATCAAATTTATCAATTTGATAAGATTAGTATTCAGAGTGGTTCAGATAACTACGGTCAACCATTCTTCATTATCCCAGCTGGTTCTACACGATACTTTACACAAAGTGCAACTTTAAACCCACAACAAATGTTCGCAGGTGCTTACTACGCTTCTATTAAGTCACTTTATGCTACGAGATCATCAACAACAAACGATGGTTATGGTTTAACCGTTACAGATAATAGAACTAATATAAAAACAATCATCGGTGAAACTTCACCATATATTACAAAAGTAACATATGTTCCCAATATAATTACTGGATTTAATGGAGTAAAGATAGAAGGAGTAAGATTAGATGGTTCAAGTCTAGTGTCCGTAAATTGTACTTCTGGTAATTCTTCTGTTAAATCAATTTCTTCTTTACTAAATTCAACGTCTTTATCTTTCAGTTTAACGGATGTCGTTAATGGTGGGTGTTACGTTTACCTCACTAATCCAAAAGGAAATAGCAATTATGCTAGTTTTGAAATAAAAGATACGACCGTAGTGCAAACCTCAGTAAAAACTAATTGGAATCCAACAGGAACATATAGTGATGGTTATATGGATCCAAGAATTATATTAAATGGAAAGGAATATGTTCCTTTTGATGATGCAGCAACAGCAGCAAAATTTTGTTCATTGGTGCCAAGTAAAAATTATACTGGAGGTAAGATAGCTCAAGCAGATTCATGGGTATGGAATGGAGCTACAAATAATAGTTTGAAATGGACTGGATCAGAATGGACAGTTTCAGCAACAAAAAATTATTTAAGAAAGTTTGTTTGTGATAATCCTAATGTTCAGCAAACCCCAATTACAGCAGTAATTCAAAGTCATAAAAATGGGCAAGTTATTCAAATGGATAATTACTTTGCTCAAGAAGGAAACACTCCTGGTAGATATCTTGCTCAAGAAGATTTTTCAGCGCAAGTTACCGGTGGTTCAGGGTCTTACAAAGCAAAGTGGATTTTTGATAGATATGATACATCAAGAGAAGATGCAAGCGTGTTTGATGATAATTATACCTCAGGCAATAATAGGAATACTCAGTATATATTTAATGATCCAGGAGTATGGAAGATTTCTCTAGTGGTAACTGATGATAAAGGTAATCAGTCTTTGGCTACACCGATTACGGTTTCTGTTGCGCCGGTAGCAACATCGACCTTCAGTTTGAAAACAGATATTCAATACAACACAAATAAAGAAGAGGCTTTTGTGAGAGCTTATCTTGTTGGAAATTTAAATAATAAAAATGCGTCTTATTTTAAATTAAAAATAGACTGTCCTTCACAAGTAACTGCTATTAGTGATAAGGATGGCGAAATGTGTGGAAAAGAAATAAAAATAGATACATACAATATTCTTAATTCAGATCAAGATTACCTTTATTTAACACAGAATTTTAAGAATAATAATATTGTTGATGTTCTTGCTGGGCTAACTCTTACCGCTTACAATTCAAATAGTAATATTATAGGAGGAGACAAGGAGGTTATAGCCCTTAGTGGTAATCTTTACAATCGATATTTACCAACTGCTTCCATCACATCCCAGGGTTCTGATGCATCAACAACAATAGCTTTTGGAACTTCAGCAAGTGTTTCTTGGAACTCAACAAATGCAAAAACATGTAGAGTAACTGGAGGAATAATCAACAG
>CAIPUJ010000059.1 GCA_903868205.1 uncultured bacterium
GGGCTATCTAGCTCGTAGTCGAAAGAATAGACCCTCAATTTAGGGTAATTCTCCCTTAGATACGTGAGAACATAACCCTGCTTTCTACAATCTAAGCAATCATTTTTATAGAAATAAATTAATGATACAGGCTTAGTATCACACTTGTCAGCTATTTTTTCCATTAATAAGTAATCTTTTATTTCAAGTAGAGAATAATATTTTTTTAAATAAACAAGCTCTGCGTTGTCTGACTTCATTTTGTCTTCCATGTAGGAAAGTTTTTCTGCGATATTGTTTATTTCTTTTGAGAACTCAGAGTTGGATATATTTTTACAAGCAGCTCCTTCGAGTAGGGCAAACTGTGTTTCAGACGAAAGTACGTCAAGAGATATTTTTTCTCCCATTAATTTTACCTGTTGGGATTTTCTACTTTCTATGTAATTACTTAGTAAAATTGCAGTTACAAAAATCATTAATGTAATTACAAGAGCGTATATGTATAACCTCCAATCTGTTTTCTTATTCATATTATTTATCTCCATTTAATTTGTTTTGATAAAAGGGCTTTGTATATTGCTGATATTACCCATATAGGTGATATTAAACCATATAAAAACATAAAATAAAAGATCTCTCTTTTAATTGTTATTTTTCCTGTAGATATTTTTACTGCAGTTATTATCAGGAAAAAAGATATCAAAAGAAGTAGTAGACCTATCATAAGTGATGCTCCAGAATTCATAAAAAACATATCCACAGTTGCTGGTTTAAATGCAATACCAACAACACTTATTTTCACAAATAATCTGTATAAATACACAATTATTAAATTGATTGCATTAAATAATATTAGTAAGGTTGAGAACATCATTATTAGAGAAAAAGGCAATACAAGCATCCCATAGTTGCCATGTTTTTTGTTAAAAAGTATTTCTTTGTAATCTATGGTATTTTTTATAAAACCAAAATTCCACCTTAATCTTTGTTTGTAGAGAGATTTGATTGTGTCTGGTGTGGTCGTATAAACATATGATTTATGAGAGTTTTTAATTTGCATATTTTTTTGGTGCAATCTCAAGGTTATTTCCATATCTTCAGTATGGTGTGCTTTTTCATAGTTTCCAACCATTTTAAATACATCTTTCCTAAACATTGAAAATGGCCCAGGAACTACCAGTATTGCGTCAGCATAAGAAAAGAGCTTCGCTATGAGTATCCCAAGAGTATATTCTGACCATTGCATTCTTTGTAATAAATTTTTAGGGTTGTAAACTTTTATCGAAGGAGTAACTGCCATTGTTTTTGTATCCATAAAATACACCATCATGTTTTTTAGTGCATATTTATCTACAAACGAGTCTGCATCAAGACATCCTATTATTTCACCATTTGCTTTTTCTATACCAAAATTTAACACCGTATGTTTCCCCCCATTTGTTTTTTTATATATTCTTACTTGGGGATTCTTTTCATATTTTTTCATCTCATCCCAAGTATTATCAGTACTTCCGTCGTCTACTACTAGTATTTCAAGTTTATCTTTTGGATAATCCAAATCAAGCAATGATTCTATTGTTTTACTTACTGTTTTTTGTTCATTAAAACAAGGAACGATAACGGTTGTATAGATTAAATTACTACCATCTGATAGGAGTGCACTTTCTGTCTCTAGTTCATTTTTATGTTTAATATATATGATAAGTAAAAAAACCTCGAAATACAGGGATATAAATAGGAAAACAAGGTTTATTGCCTCAATTGACTTCATTTCTATTATGCTATCAGAAAAATGAAGTTCCTTCAACCTTTTTATGAAGATATGCTTTTAATTATTATGTTTGAAATCCAGTCTTTTTAATGTATACTTTTGACTATATATGAAAGAAACAAATATTCACGTTCACCCGTTAACCAGAGTCATAGACGATATAAATCGTATCTTTTTTAAGATGGGTTTTACTCTTGTAGATGGTCCAGAACTTGAAACAGAATATTATAATTTCGATGCTTTAAATGTGCCAAAGGATCACCCAGCAAGAGATATGCAGGATACTTTTTGGGTTAAGCCAACTAAAGATCTACCAGGAGTAGAAAGAAGACTCATGCGTACACACACATCGCCAATGCAGGTTCATTATATGGAAGAAAATAAAAATCCACCGATTAAAATTCTTTGCCCAGGTAAAACTTATAGAAAAGAAGCGACAGACGCTACACACGAGACACAATTTCAACAATTTGAAGGTTTGTATATAGACAAAGAAGTTTCTCTCGCTACACTTAAAACAGTTTTAAATAAAATGTTTGATGAGTTTTTTGAGAAAGATATTGACGTTAGATTTAGACCAAGTTATTTTCCCTTCGTAGAACCAGGAGCAGAGATAGATATTTCTTGTTTTAAATGTAAGGGTGAAGCTGGTTGCCCAGTATGTAAGGGTACGGGTTGGGTAGAAGTGATGGGTGCCGGAGTTGTTCATCCAAAAGTTTTAAATAATATTGGTATAAACCCGAATGAATGGAAAGGGTTTGCATTCGGGTGTTCTGTTGAAAGATTGGCTATGATGAAATACGGTGTGGATGATATAAGACTATTTTATTCAGGAGATTTACGTTTGGTTAATCAATTTTAATTATGATTATTTCCTATAATTGGCTAAAAAACTTTTTTGATAATAATATAATAGATGCTAAAAAAATAGCAGATAGTCTAACTATGCATTCTTTGGAAGTAGAAGGTGTTGAGGAAAAAGGAAACGATATAGTGATGGACGTAAAAACAACTCCAAACTTAAATCACCACTGCTTGTGTCATAGAGGTGTTGCTAGGGAAATTAGTGCAATATTTGGGCTGAAGGTAAAGAAAAATTCTAGAGAATTAAAAAATTTTTTAGTATCAGAAACTTCAAAAAAACTTGAAGTAAAAATTGAAGATGAAAAAGCCTGTAGAAGATATGCCGGAAGGATTATAGAGAATGTTTCTGTCCATGAATCTCCAGATTGGCTTAAAGAAAGAATAGAAGCGATAGGGCAGAGATCTATAAATAATGTAGTAGATGCTACAAATTTTGTGATGTTTGAAATTGGCCAGCCGATGCATGCTTTTGATGCGGATAAACTCGGAAAAGAAAACATTTTAATTAGTATACAAAAAGCAAAAGTAGGAGATCACATTACAACGCTTGATAAAAAAGAAGTTGATTTAGATGAAAATGTTTTACTTATCACAGACGGCACTAATCCTTTGGCTATTGCTGGTATAAAGGGGGGAACATACGCAGAGCTCGATGAGAATACAAAAAATATAGTACTTGAATCAGCAAGTTTTGACCCTGTACTTGTAAGAAAAACATCTCAAAGATTAAAGATTCAAACAGATGCATCTAAGAGATATGAAAATGATTATGCTGCAGAAATGGCTGGTGAAGCAATGGACATTCTTACGAAAGTAATCGTAGAGATTGCGGGCACCCCAGATACAAAGGTTGGGGAAGTTTTTGATAATTATCCAAGAAGAGCAAATAAATATAGACTTGGTATTTCTGCGAGAGAAGCAAGCTCTATTGTTGGAGTAAATATTACAGGTAAAGATATAGAAGAAATTTTTAATAAATTTGGTTTTGAATATGAGAAAGTTAAACCTACTGAAAAAGTTTTCAGTCTGGCACAATCTTTGATTGGAGTTCCTTATAAATATGGGGCTAGTATTTCATATGATGCACCAAGGTGTTTTGATTGCTCTGGATTTGTAAGTTATTTATTCGCACAAGCAGGAGTACAGACACCAAGAATGTCTGTGGACCAATATGTTTTTGGTAAAATAATAACTAAAGAAGAAATAAAACCAGGAGACGTAGTATTTGCTAATACCGGTGATCTAAAAAGAAAGATAGATTATAAGAGTGTTGAATTTCTACCTGGCACAGAAGTAAAAGAAGGAGTAGATCACTGCGGAATGTATTTAGGTGATGGGAAAATAATACATTGTTCTGAATCAAGAGGTGGGGTTGTGATTGAAGATTTAGCTAGTGCTGATAAATTCAAAAATATTGTTGGATACAGAAGAATGACCGATGGAGAAGAAAGGTTTGTTATTACTGTACCAGATGAAAGATTGGATTTAAGAATCAAAGAAGATTTGGCAGAAGAAATAGGTAGGATCTATGGTTATGACAAAATAACAAATGTTGCATTACCAAACGAAAGTATTGTTGCTGTGGTTAATAAAGATTTTTATTATAAAGAAAAAGTAAGAAGAACTTTGTATGATCTTGGTTTTTCTGAAGTTATAAATTATTCTTTTAGAAACAGTGGAGAAATAGAGCTTGAGAATCCGATGTCTCCAGAGAGAAAATATTTGAGAACAAATCTTACGGATGGAATCAACGATTCTTTAGAATTCAATATTAGATATAATGAGCTCGTAGAAATGTCTCAAATAAAGATCTTTGAATTTGGACATGCATTTACAAACGCAGGAGAATTTCAAAGGCTTGCTATTGGTGTGAAAAATCCTTTAGGAATTAAAAAACCAAAAGAAGTGGATTTATTAATTGAAGCACAATGTGCAATTTCTGGAGCTTTGGGTATAAATTTGTCTAAGATAAATAAAGAAGAAAATATTGGGGAATACGAATGGGATAAATTGATGTCAGAAATAGATAGTGATACGAAAGAATATGATTTTTCTGAAGTTGGGGATAAGACTAAGAGATTTAGAAAAATATCCCAATATCCATTCATGATAAGAGATATCGCCGTGTTTACTCCGGAGGGCACAAAACCAGAAGAGGTGTTTGAAATAATTTCAAAGGAAGCAGGCACTCTTATGATCAAAAATAGATTGTTTGATGTCTTCACTAAAAAGCTGGAAGATGGATCATCAAAAACTTCATACGCATATCGTTTAATATTTCAATCATATGAAAGGACTCTCACTGATGACGAAGTGAATTCTATAATGCAAAAAATTACAGATAAGATGAATGCTAATAATGGCTGGCAAGTAAGATGATAAGTAGAAAGTTTCTAAAGTTTTTAAAGTAAAAAGTTTATTTCTGTCATTGCGAGGAGGTTGCCGACGTGGCAACCCAGAGATGGTTTGTTTCACTTGTGTTCGCAAAGACAGAAAAAATGCAAAAACTGGATTCCCGTATTCACTGGAATGACAGAGAGAGAAAACGTAAAACAATATTTAAGAATGAAATTAAACATACCATATTATTCTCAAAGAACAGATGTAAAAGATCAGGAATGGCAACCCCGCTCATGTTTGATTATGGCTGTTAAAATGGTGGCAGAATTTTTAGGTGCAGAAGCTATCTCCGCTGACGATTTGATTAAAGAGGGTATGCTTATTGATGCTTGGGATGGAAAATTTTGGAAACATAGTGAGGTTATAAGACTTTTTCGTAATCACGGTATATCTGGATATGCTCAAGAGTTTAGAGCCGTAGATGTTGATTTAGAAACTGAAGAAATGAAACCCGCTAAAGAGGAATCTTTATTTTTAGAAAAGGGTTTAGAGAAGATTGTAAAAAATTTAGATCAAAATGTCCCAGTAATTGTTTCTATTTATAAATATTTTACAGAAAAAAATAGACATCATGCTGTTGTGATTATTGGATATGAAAAAGAGGAAGGTAAATTAAAGGGTTTTTATTATCATGATCCAGAAGCGCCAGATGAAAAAGGAGGACAAAATTTATTTGTTGAATTGGAGGCTTTTAAAAATGGCTGGAAAAAGCTAGTTATTTTTGCAGAAAAAGTATAAATTTCTCCTTTCTTTTGATGTATCAATTTGGTATAATTGTAGTATAAAAAGCATACCCCAGCGAAATAAAAAATCAGATTTCACGGGGCAAGTAAGCTTTTTTTTAATTTTTTAAAACAACCAATGACCAATAAAAAAGAAGAAAAAAAGGGTAGCTATGATGCTAGTTCCATTCAGGTTCTTGAGGGTCTAGAGCCGGTCAGAAAGAGGCCTGGTATGTATATTGGTACTACTGGACCAGATGGTTTAAATCACCTTGTTACTGAAATCTTTGATAACTCTCGTGATGAGGCCATGGGTGCTTTTGCTAATCGTATTGAGGTTGCTCTTTTGCCAGACAATATGGTTCGTGTTACGGACAACGGAAGAGGTATTCCTGTAGACATACACAAGCACACTAAGGTTTCTGCTTTAGAAACAATTATGACTGTTCTCCATGCCGGAGGAAAATTCGGAGGAGAAGGATACAAAGTTTCTGGAGGTTTACATGGAGTGGGGGCTTCTGTTGTGAATGCTCTTTCTATATACATGAAAGTTCTTGTTCATAGAGATGGTGGTATTTATTATCAAGAATATTCTCAAGGAAAGAAAAAGGCTGCTGTTAAGAAGATCGGTAAATCAGATTTACATGGTACTGCTGTTATTTTTAAACCAGATGCAGAAATTTTTAAAGAAGGAATAGAATTTGATTTCGAAAGAATTGTTTCTCACATGAGACAACAAGCATATCTTGTTAAAGGTCTTAAAATTACTGTCATTGATGCCAGAGATTCAAAAGTAGATTTTACGGAAATAGAATCTTTGTTCTTGCAAGATTTAGGTATAGAAGCAATGTCTCACTCTTTCTATTTTGAAGGAGGACTTTTATCTTTTGTAAAATTCTATAATCAATTTCAAAAACCAATTCATAGAAATGTTTTTTATATTGAAAAGAAAACAGAAACAGTAGAATCTGTAGAAGTGTCACTCCAGTATGTAGATGATATTTCTTCTAGAATAATGCCTTTTGCAAATAATATTTATAACCCAGAGGGAGGTACTCATGTTACTGGTTTTAAAGCTGCACTTACAAGAGCTCTGAATGCGTATTCTAAGAAAAATAATTTAGTAAAAGAAAGTGAGGATAGTTTCTCAGGAGATGATGTACTTGAAGGTTTGACGGCTGTAGTTTCTGTGAAGCTTAGAGAGATACAATTCGAAGGTCAAACAAAAGCCAAGCTTGGTTCTGTAGAGGCTAGAAGCGCTGTAGAAGAGGTCTTTGGTGCGGCTTTCAATGGTTTTCTTGAAGAGAATCCAGATGATGCTAAAGCTATCATTTCGAAGGTTATTTTGGCCCTTAGAGCGAGAAAAGCAGCCAAGGCAGCTAAAGACTCAATATTGAGAAAGGGCGCCCTAGAAGGTATGACATTGCCTGGTAAACTTGCTGATTGTCAGAGTAATGATGCTTCAGTGTCAGAACTTATTATTGTGGAGGGAGATTCTGCGGGGGGTACAGCAAAGATGGGTCGTGATAGAAAGACTCAAGCTATTTTGCCACTCAGGGGTAAAATTCTAAACATCGAAAGAGCAAGACTTGATAGAATGCTTGGATCAGAACAAATTACTAATTTAGTAGTTGCTCTCGGTACTGCTATTGGAGATACATTTAATATTGAAAAATTAAGATATCATAAAATAATTATTGCTACCGATGCGGACGTCGATGGTGCTCACATCAGAACTCTCTTGCTTACATTATTCTATAGATATTTCAAACCACTTATAGATGGAGGATTTATTTGTATCGCACAACCACCACTTTATAAAGTAAAAGTAGGAAAGGAAGTTCATTATTTCTATACCGAAGAAGAAAAAACTGCTTTCTTCAAGAAAGAAAAAATTTCTGATGCAGAAACTGAAGAAACAGAAGAGGAAGTTGTCGCTGAAGGTGAAGAAAATACAAATGAAAAAGAAGAAAAGAAATCTCCAAAAGTTTCTGTGCAGAGATATAAGGGTCTTGGAGAAATGAACTCAGAAGAGCTATGGGAAACTACTATGGATCCTACAAGAAGAATGATGAAGAGAGTAAGTATCAAAGACGCTCAGGAAGCAGATAAAGTATTCGATATGCTTATGGGAACAGATGTTCCTGCAAGAAAGGCTTTTATACAGTCAAATGCGAAGTTGGCGAATATTGATATTTAGTGGAAATATTATTAATTTAATAAAATGATTACGCATACAGAACATGGTGTCGATACAAATAAAACGAAACAGAGTCCGATTGTTATTTTGGGCCTAGTATTTTTTGCCCTGGTTACTTTGGGGGTTGTTATTTTAAATAATTGGCAGGATTTTCCTAATGTATTATTAAAAAGTTCTGTTTTTTGGTTTATCTTTACTGAGATAATCGCTCTTGTTATTCTTAAGATTAAGGCAAAAAATTTTAAAAAATCAATAAGAATAATTATTGCAACAATACCAATAATCGTATTGATTGTGACTTATATTATTTTTAATTCTATTTATTACGTTACACTTCCTTGTTCAGAGTGTGGTAAAGATAAAAATTTAGATGACTGTTATTTTAATTTAGATAAAGCAAACAGTCGTGGTTTGGTAAACATACCCTCTAGTACTGTTAAGAATGTCTTAAAAACTATTCATACAGGCCCCACAGCTAATGCTGGTTATGTTGATTGTAGATACGTACTGAAATAAATTAGTCATTTAATAAAGAAAAAACTCCAGGATATTTAAACTATAAAAATGACGGTACCCACTGATATAATAGCCCTATTAAGTCTAGTGTTAGATTAGGCTATTAATAATTGAACTTGTCTTTTTGTTTAAATATTTAAGTGATATACTTTCTGTATATGAAATTTCAACTAAAAGATTTTAATATCTTATTATTACTTGGTGTAATATTATTAGTAATGTTTGGTGTGTCAATTAATTTTGTTACTATTGCTAATTCAACTTATTATGACCAGTTACTTAATAATACACTAGGTATAGTATTTTATGTTTTATCATTAATATTAATACTAAAAACTTTCAAGGAGCAATTCTCTTTTGCAAAATTTTTATATGTAATATTATCTATACCAGCGATAATACTTACGTTATTAAGTGTTATTAATGTTTTAGGTTATATAAAACCGTCATCGAACCTTATAAAAACGGCTCTTCCGAACAAGGAAATTAATTCAAAAGATAACCAAAAACAGGTAAAGGATACTGACAAAACAAAAAATGATTCAGAAAAATCACAGTACTTACCAATAATACAAAAAGACCCCCAATTAATACAAACTGGTGATACGGTTCGTTTTACTTGGAAAAAATGTGATTTACTGCCAAACAACACAACGATACAAATGCTTCCTTATTATCCAGAAAATAATACTGAAAAAATTCCTAGCATTTTAATCGGAGATGATATTCAAAACACAAGCACGTTTGATTGGAAAATACCGACAACAATAAAAACTAGTGAGTATCAAATTTGGTTGGTTAACGGTTGTGAAGTCACTTACTTAGAAAAGACAATAAGGATAGAACAGACAGCTTCACCTTTTTTAATTATTTCAGAACCACGTGATAGTTGTACTATTAAATCTGGTATAAATAATAATATAACCTGGGTTTCTAATTCAAACTCAAATATAGATATCGGGTACCGCTCTACTTTAATTGGTGAACAAAAGAATATTTATTGGATTACAAAAAATACGCAAAATAATGGTACTTATAAATGGGCAACACCAGAAAACCTTTCTGGAAGTGGATGGACAGAAATTATTATTAGAGACGTTATTAGTGGTGAGGAAGTTACAAGCGGGGCATTTTTGATTGACTAGTATTTAATATTTTTAGGCAATCCTTTATATTTCCCCACTGCAAAGTTCTGAACTTGTCCACTAGATGGAGTTCTCTATATACATTACATATAACTTTGATATACTTTTTGTATATGAAAAAAATATTTAA
>CAIPUJ010000060.1 GCA_903868205.1 uncultured bacterium
CCGATCTGAAAAACCTATAAATTCTGATGAAGTAAAATTAGAAAAAGTAAAAAAAGCAAACTTATTGATGCCCAGCGAAATGAAATGTATTAATGAATTAGTCGATGGGACTTCTTTAACAGAGGGTGATTTAAAACTTGCAGAACTTGAACCAAAAGTAGAGATAGCTTTAGCTATAATGAAAGGTGATGGAATTCCTTCAGGAAAAGAATCGGCATCTAAAGAAGAAATTATTGAGTTTGTTGCCCTTTTGAAAGGTAAGGTAAACCAATACTCAGAGTTGGCAAATATTTTAGAGAGTCTTTCTACTGGAGCTTAAGATACTTTAAAATTTCTTTTTTACCTTTTCCAAACCACCTTATCTTATTATCTCTATTATCCCAGTACAAAAATTTAATATCAATAGTCTTGTTATTAAATAACAATATTTGCTGTTTCTAAATTTCTTCGTTTTTTATAAATTATTTGATTTTTTAACGGGACTACGCTTCACGTTATTGTTTATATATCTAAATAATATTTCTGTTCTGTTTTTAGTATTTATCCAAAAAATATCACGGTTTCGCTTGAACCACGTTCTCTGTCTTTTAACATATTGAAAGCTTTCTTTCTCTATATTTTGAACCATTTTTTCTTTGTTTATTTTGTTTTGTAGGAACAAGGCACAGTTCCTGTACTCTAGGCCAAAAGATTCTAATCTTTTCCAAGATACGCCATCTTTGTTTAAATTTTGTACCTCTTTTAACATTCCAGCCTTAAGTCGCTTTTGTAATCTTATCTTTATTCTTTCTTTTAGTGTTTCATCTGGTAGATCAATACCTATTAATATGAATTCATATTTACTTGGGAGTTCTTTTACTTCTGGTACATTACCAAGAGCTTTGGCTATTTCTATTGCTCTAATAAGTCTTACTTTATTTTTTGAATCTATATTTTGAGAGCGAGAAGGGGAGAGTTTTTGGAGAGTTTTAAATAATTGTTCAGCTGACTTATTTTCCAATTCTTTTCTTAGTTTTTTATTTGGTTTTACTTGTGGTAAAAGAATATTTTTTACAATACTGTCTATATAGAATCCAGTACCACCACATATTATTGGTGTTTTGTTTTTATTTAATATTTCTTCAATTTTCTTCTCTGCTAGTTTCTTGTATTTTTCTACAGAGAAAATTGTCTTAGGATTTGCTACATCAAGCAAGTAGTGGGGAATACTAAGCATTTCTTTTTTTGTTATTTTCCCTGTACCCAGATCCATACCTTTATATACCTGCCTAGAATCTGCACTTATTATCTCCCCATTAATTTTTTTAGCTATAGAAACAGCCACATCGCTTTTGCCTGATGAGGTTGGACCAAGAATCACTATGATTTTTGGTTTGTTTATCATATCTCCAATAAAATTATACAAGCTAGACCAAAAATAATTCCAGTTATATTTAAATAAGTTAGTTCTTCTTTATATATAAAAACTCCAACAAGAACACCGATGATTAATGTTAAGACTCCAAATATAACTACCGCCTTTGCTAACCCCTGATACTTAAGAGAAAATGCCCAAAATGTGGTTGCAACCATATAAGAAATAATCCCGGAAATTAATAACCAGGTATTGCTTTTAATTGTCCATTCCTTGAATAAAATGTCACCAATTACTTCAAGTATGGCAACAACAATAATCAATAAAGTAAAAAAATTCATTTGGTGCCGGAGAAGGGACTTGAACCCTTATCCCTTTCGAGACACGATTTTGAGTCGTGCGCGTATACCAATTCCGCCACTCCGGCATGCGTTAAATACTACACAATTTATGCACAAAAATCAATTTTTGTTAGTTTGGATTACATGTTAAAATACTAAGTAAGAAATTAATTTAATTCACCCAGTAAAGTTTTTACTAATACATTAAGTAATATCTAGTGTGGTGTTTAAAATAAGAATAGTAAGATATAATAATCTTTGTATATGATGTTTTGCATACAGAAGGAATTACTTAATGCAAAAAAGTTATTATATTATTGTGTTATAAAAATATAATGTAGGTATCATAAGTGGTCGCAAGAGTAACTTTTTATTAGTAAAAATTTTTTAGGGTAAACAAAATGGCATCACAATTTTTCAGCGATTCAATATTCTGGGTAGATGTAGACAAAGTAAAACCAAATCCATACCAGCCAAGAAAAGAGTTTGACGAAAGTAAACTCAGAGACCTTGGGGAATCTATAAAACAATACGGAGTTCTTCAACCACTCGTAGTTACAAGAAATGAAATTGTAAAAGATGACGGTATTGTAGTTGAGTATGAACTTATTTCAGGAGAAAGAAGACTTCGTGCATCCAAGCTTGCTGGCGTATCTCAAGTACCTGTTGTGATTCGTTCAAATGAAGAAAGCAACCTTATGAAGCTTGAGCTTGCTATCATTGAAAACCTACAAAGAGAGGATTTGAATGCTGTAGATCGTGCTGTGGCTTTTAGACAGCTTGCAGACCAGTTTGGCCTTAAACACACTCAGATTGCCCAGAAAATGGGTAAAAGTAGAGAATACGTATCAAATAGTCTCCGTATACTTTTGTTGCCTGAGCATATACTTATGGCCCTTAGAGAGGGTAAGATAAGCGAAGGACATACCAGACCTCTACTTATGCTTGTAGATAGACCTGAAGAACAAGAAACATTATTTAGAGAAATCATATATAAGAAAATGACTGTTCGTGATGCTGAGCTTGTTGCCAGAAAGATTGCCACAGAAAGAGCCAGAAAGAAAGAAAATGTTTTTGATCCAGAGATTGTTTCTCTAGAAGAAAAATTTACAGAATCTCTTGGTACTAGAGTTCATATTGAAAAAGGACAAAACGGTGGAAAAATTACTATAGATTTCTTTTCAAATGACGACCTCAGATCTATACTTGATTTAGTTGATGGACAGAAAAAGAAAAAGGTTGATGAGATGCTGAATAAGCATATTGCTGAAGTCGGAGAAGTTAAAACAGAAGAATCAGTAGAACTTTTAGATGATAGAAGCAAAGAAGAGAAAAAAGCTGACGAAGAAAATGAAGAGCTTTATTCTGTAAAAAACTTTAGTTTATAGTAAAAAGTGTGAAGGTTCCACCTTCACACTTTTTTATTTTCTTTTTTGCTTATCCAAATAGTTATTGATATGTCTCTTGGCCATGTTTGTTTTCACTATCTCAAGCCATTTTGATGTAGGCTTACTATCTTTTTTTGTCACTATCTCTACAATGTCGCCGTTTTTGAGTTCTGTTTTTAGGGCAGCCATTTTTCCATTTACTTTTGCACTATTGGTGTGTATTCCAATATCAGAGTGTATAGCAAAGGCAAAGTCTAGAGCTGTAGAGCCAGCCGGTAGATCCACAACTTCTCCTTTAGGTGTAAAAATAAAGAATCTTCGATTAAAAAAATCTTCTTTTAAGCCTTCCATAAATCCGGTTTTTTCTTGGTCCGTTTTTATTTTCTCTTGTGAATCTACAATTTCATTAATCCAAGTCGGTACCTCTTTTTTGTTTTTGTTTTCTTTCGCAAAGTTAATTGTTTTCGGTAGGAATTGTCTAAACCAATTTATATCAGAATTATCTTTTATATTTTTATTACCATTTTCTTTATACGAAATGTGAGAAGCAATACCGTATTCAGCACTCCTGTGCATTTCTTTTGTTCTGATTTGTACTTCTACAATGGAACCGTCACCAGTGAATATTGTTGTATGAAGGCTTTTGTATCCGTTTGGTTTAGGAAAAGCGATATAATCTTTTATTCTTCCTGGTAGTGGTCTCCACTCACCATGAATTACACCAAGGGCCTTATAACATTCTGCCACGTCATCTACCATTACTCTGAGTGCCAAGATATCATATATTTTTTCTATATCGTTGTCCTTAGAATCTAATTTTTTATGCAAACTATATATACCTTTTTGTCTGTAGTCTGTAGCAATATTTATAAGACCTTCTTTTGCTAAGGCTTTTTTTACAGATTTAATAAACTTTTCTAGTCTAGGAAGGGTTTCTTCTTTTTTTTGTTTCAGAAGCTTAATTGTTTCTTCATATTCCTTTGGATCCACGTATTTAAATGAGAGGTCTTCGAGTTCACGGGAAAGCTTTCTTATAGAAAGTCTATACGCAAGAGGAGCGTATATTTCTAAAGTTTCCATAGCAATTCTTTTTTGTTTGTCTGGGCGAACATATTGAAGTGTCTTCATGTTGTGTAGCCTGTCGGCAAGACGAATAATAAGGACACGAATATCTTGTGCCATGGCAACCATGAATTTTCTCAAACTTTCGATATGTCTTTCTGCTCCGCGATATTTAACTTTTCCAAGCTTCGTTACTCCATTTACTAAGAATAAAATTTCTTCACCGAATTCTTTTCTTATACATTCCTCCGTGGCTACACCGTCTTCTATGGAATCATGAAGTAGTCCAGCAGATATAGTAACTGCACCCATCTTGAGTTGGGCCAGTGTTTTAGCCGTTTCGAATACGTGGTTAAAGTAAGGTTCGCCAGATTTTCTTTTCACATCTTTATGTACTTCTTCAGCAAAAAGACACGCTTTTTTTACAAGCGTGATATCTTCTTTTGAAGGGGAATCCATGAATGAGACTATATCTTCATAAGGCATATATTAAATAGTATACACTTTATGAAAATATTTCAAATGCTTTTTGCAAGATAGATACTGGGAGCTCCCAGAGAGTGATGTTGTCTAAATCTTTAATTGATATTTTTTCTTTGCCAAAATAATAACTTTCCATATTTTCTAAATCAGATTTTCTCACGACTTCGATTCCGCCAGTAGAGATATCCAACTGGATTTCTTTCAGAACTTCTTTTGGTAATAGGGAAGTGAAGATGTAATATCTTTCTCCTTTTTCATTTATTTCATCAAGTAGTTGTTTCTTTCCGTATTGTAAAATCATTGCAGAAACTTTTTTCCCGAGTTCTTCCGTAGCTTCTCTCATTATTGCAGTTTCTGCTTCTTCATTTACATCTGCTTTCCCGTATGAGGTTATTTCGCAAAGCCCTGAATATGATTGCCAATTAAAACATTCTGGTCCCTCATCATTTATTTTCCCTCTTCTTTGTAATAGAGCAGCTAATTCTTCCGGAGAATCTTTTGAAAGTTTAACTTTTGTCATTATTAAAATACCGACGAATGTTTTAGGTTTGTTTTCCATTAGTAAATAATAGCTATTAAATATAAATAAGGCAAATAAAAATCACCCAGAACATTGTTCCAGGTGATTAGTGATTTGGCTAGCAGTTTACCGAGACGAGGTCGAAAGCTTTTTTGATAGCTTCGATTTCGTCAGGGAAAAGTGCGCGAACATTTGGTGGAGCACCAGTTTCCTTCATGTCTTTGGTAATTTCCACTAAGGTGCCGAGCTCGCTTTGTGGAAGAATATCGATTCCTCCGCTTTCTGGAGAAAGGCGGATTTTCTGGATTTCTTCCCAGCTACAGAATCTACCATATGTTATGTTTTCTTTTTCTGTCGTTTTTTGATGGTTTACTTTCCACATTCCCAGAGTGAGATTTGCGAACTCTTGGCCGAGCTCTTCATTCGATTCACGAACAAGGCCCTGATCAAAATCTTCACCTTCCTTGAGTCCGCCGTGGGCTGTCACTTGGCAACAGCCAGGGTAGCTTTCGCGCTTTACTTTTTCGAAGTTGAATACCCCACGACGTTGAAGCACTGCTGCGAATTCTCCACTGGGGAGTTTGGTAATAACAATAATACCAACCGATCTTTTCATTCCGTATCTCCTATTTGATTGTTGAGAGAACTGTTTGATAGGGAAGACTTTTCCCCATGCTCATATAAAAGATATTGCACCCAATAGACTATTTTGTCAACTTATCCGGCCTATGATTAGAAAAAATTTTATCAGAACCTTCTTTGAGGATGGTTTTTGGTCACAAATATTTTTCTCACCGTCGCTCGAAAAATTTCATGACCTTGACTCGCGGTTTGTGTTGCTACACAAACATCGCTCCGTCTCACCAAAACCATTTGCGCACAAAATGCAGATTTTGTGCTGCCAGCTTTTACTTTAGTAGTTTATCTGGTCTGTGGTTGGGACATAACTTATCACTGCAACGTTCAGGTATGGTTTTGGTGCCTTCCATCATAAGAGCTCCACAAGTAGGGCAGAGATTTCCTGTTGGTTTTGCTTTTATTGCATTCTTACATTTTGGATAGTTGGTACAGCTATAGAACACACCAAATCTTCCTCTACGTTCAGACATTTCACCTGTTTTACATACAGGGCATTTTACTCCGGTTGTATTTTGTGGAGCGCCTTCTCCTTTTTTAATGTATTTACATTTTGGATAGTTTGCGCAAGCAATGAATCTCCCAAATCTTCCATCTCTTTCTACAAGTTTACCTACACCACACTCAGGACAAATTTCTCCAGTTTCTTTGGGTCCTTCAAGTTCTTCACCTGTTATTTTTCTTGCTCCTACACAATCAGGGAAGTTTTTACAGCTTAGGAATTTACCTGTTTTAGAAAGTTTGATAACCATGGATTCTCCACATTTTGGACATTTGTGTTTTGGATCTGCTTCACCAAGATTTGTAATCTTTTCTATTTTATCTTTTGCTTTTACATCTTTTAGGAAAGGACCATAGAAATCTTTCAAAGTTTTTTCATATTCTCTTTTCCCATTTGAAATATCGTCTAACTTGTCTTCCATGTCAGCTGTAAATGTATCGCTTATGTATTCTGCGAAATTGTTTTCTAAGAAATCACTCACTACTTCTCCAGTATCCGTAGGGAAAAGAGTTTTGTTTTGTTTTTCAACATAACCTCTTGTTTCAATAGTCTTCATAATAGAAGCATATGTAGAAGGTCTACCTATACCTCTTTTTTCAAGCTCTTTGATTAAACCAGCCTCGGTATATCTTCCTGGTGGTTCTGTGAATTTTTCTTGACTTCGAATATCTAAAAGATTCAAAGCATCACCTTCTTTTACCTTTGGAAGTTCAACATCTTCACCACGAGCATCTGGATCTGCCTTAAGCCATCCATCAAAAAGCATTCTTGAGCCGTTTATAGAGAACGTAGGGATTTCATTATTTACTATTGCAGTAATCTTTGTTCTAAGAATTTTTGCATCTGTCATTTGAGATGCAACGGTTCTTTGCCATATTAAACGATACAGATGCGCTTGCTCGTCATTTGCGCCAGCCATTTCTTTGTTTACATCTGTAGGGCGGATAGCTTCGTGAGCTTCTTGAGCATTTTTGCTTTTTGTTACAAATACATTTCTTTTTGCATAGTCTGCTCCGTATTTCTTATTTACCAAATTACCAATCTGATCAAGCGCAGTTACACTTAGGTTTGTGCTATCTGTTCTCATATATGTAATGAGACCAGCTTCGTACAATCTTTGAGCGACCATCATTGTTTTTGATGGAGCATATCCTAAACGAGTACTTGCTGTTTGTTGGAGTGTAGAAGTTGTAAATGGAGCTTTTGGTGATCTCTTAGCTTCTGTTTCTGTAACACTTTTTACAGACCAAGGTTCTTTTTTTGCTGTATCAAGAATTTTTTCAACTTCTTTTATATCTCTAGGTTCTTTGTCACATCCAAAAGTTATTTTTACTCTATCTTTGGTTTCAGTATCGGCTTCAATAACCCAGAATTGTTCAGGGTTGAATGCACGTATTTCTCTTTCTCTTTCCATTATGATTCTAAGAGCAGGGGATTGTACACGTCCAGCAGAAAGTCCGTATCTTACTTTTTTCCAAATAAGGCCAGAGAGGTCATATCCTACAAGTCTATCTAGTACTCTTCTTGCTTCCTGTGCCTTTCTCAAGTTCTCATCTATATCACGAGGATTTTTGATTGCTTCTTTAATAGCATCTTTTGTAATTTCATAGAAACAAACCCTCTTTGGATTTTTGAGCCCAATAGCCTCTTTGATGTGCCATGCAATAGCTTCTCCTTCTCGGTCAGGGTCGGTTGCGAGTAATACTTCTTCCGCTTTGTTTGAAAGAGATTTAAGTTCAGCAACAACTTTTTCTTTGCCTGGACTTATTTCATAATGGGGAATAAAGCCACCTTCTATATCAATAGCTTTTTTGTTGCTTTTTGGTAAATCACGAATATGCCCGATGCTTGCACGCACTGTATATGATCCTTCCAAATATTTTTCTATGGTCTTCGCTTTTGACGGAGACTCTACGATTAATAACTTCATATGATTCATACTAATATACCATATTTCAGTTTTTAGCAAATTATTGGTATAATTTTGTAATTAATAGCTAACATATAAAACGATGAAAAATAAAAGTTCAAAGATTGGTTTAGGTATCCTTTTAATATTATTAAGTTCCTTTACGGTAGGTAATGTGTGTTTTTCTAGTGCGGAATGTCTCGGGTATTCTTTTGTCCCATTATGTTTAATTATTGGCGGAGCTTATTTAATATACAAAGCAATAAAAAGTAGTTAAATATTAAAATCTAAAAATGAACCTTCTTGTTTCGTCAGTTGTCGCCTATATACTGGGGGTTATATCAAACTATTCTTATGGTTGGTTAATTATAAAATTTAAAAAAGGGAAAAAAGATGAATTATTTAAAATACTAGATGATGTAGACGGTTGGGAGTCATCAGATGGTGAAGTATTTTTTTATATAGATAATCCTGATTATAAAATAAAGATAAATGAGGGAAGAGATCTTCTGAGTGAAAGATTTAAAAAATTTCCAGACAGAGATCATGATCGTATTTCGTGGGTTGAAGTCAAATATAAGGAAGCGGTATTTTTTGGTTGGAATTTTATGCATTTAGATGGTTTTAGATATCTAGTACCTGTTCCCAGAACACAGGAAAAATCTGACAAATCTTTCTATGATTATTATGATATTAGTAATATAGAAGTTAAAGTTTTTAAAATAATTGGTCAATCGATTTTAACAATAGAGCCAAACAAGATCGAGGGCTTAAAAAGTATTGCCAGAATACTAGGAATTGTTATTACTGAACTATAGTATTAAATAAGTCTTATCTCTCCTAAACTCTCCTCTATAACTTATCAATGACTGTCCTTGCTAAAAAATTTAAATTAAATTGGTTGGATTTTTATTTTACAAAACATTATAATTGTTCGAATGAATCAAAATAATTTTGAACAAATAAAAGTAAAGGCTAAAGAAATATTTGAAAAACAAAAAATAGTTTATTGTCCATTTTTTAAAACGAATATCGTTTTAAATTCTGATGGTTTTAATCATTTACAATTTAAAGGTAATAGAATGCCAAGAAATTTAGATGAACAGATATTAAAATTAACTCTACTACCGAAAGCATTACAGGTTATAAAAAATTCAGGAACTCTTCAGGAATACAGAAAGGGAATTGAAAAAATTGGTAAGGTGGGTAGGGATGGTTTTTGTAAAACGAAGAATACTGAATACTGGGCATTTCATGCAATTGTTGGAAAAGATCACTTAAGAAAAATAGTTGTTATTACAAAGAAAACCGGTGACAGTCAGATTATCTTTTGGAGTGTAATGCCACATAGAAAATTTAATAATCAAAAACTTTATGAAGATGGCATTGAGGATTTTTAGATAACAAAAAAACCCTCTATTCAGAGAGTTGCTTTGTTATGCCTGCCTTCAGCTTAGGTAATCCTTAGCCGATAAGGGGCTTTCGCCCACAGGCACATTTGTATATTAGCATGTTTTTATAAAAAAGCAAAAGTTATCCACATTCTTTATATAAGCCTTATTTCCCCCAAACTCTCCTCTATAAGACCTTTAATCTCCATTATAGAAATAATTGCATTCGCTTGAGATATCGGCATTTTGAGTGTACGAATCAATTCGTCTTTTGGTAGAGGTTCTTTTAAGATTTTAATCACAAGTAATTCTTCATCTGAACAGTCGGAATATTTTAATTCCAAATTTTTTGGAGTTTCATCTATTTTAAATCCAAGAGCTTCAAGAATGTCTTCACTGGATCGTATCGGTGTCGCTCCAAGTCTCAAAAGCATGTTTGGCCCTTCAGAATTTTTAGAAAATATTGAACCAGGAACAGTGAATACATCTCTATTGTATTCAGTCGCATATTTGGAAGTGATAAGAGTGCCAGATTTAATTTCAGCTTCTATTACAAGTGTTGCATGGGAGAGTCCAGCCATAATTCTATTCCTCTGTGGGAAGCTATATGCCGTTGCTCTGAATTTTGGTTCAAATTCTGAAATTAATGCTCCGCCATTTTCTAAAATCTTTTCTGCGAGACCTTTGTGTGTACTTGGATACAGTACAGATTCATCGAGTCCTGACCCTGGGACTGCTATTGTCTTAAGTCCTGCTTCAAGTGCAGCTCTGTGAGCAATACCATCTATACCAAGAGCTAGTCCAGATACTATTGTAATATTATATCCCCGAAGTCCAGCTATTAATTTCTCACAAACTTCTTTTCCATATGGAGTGTATTTGCGAGAGCCGACAACACAAAGTAATTTGCTTTCAGGATTCGGTAATTTGCCTTGGAGATACAACTGAGTTGGCGGATCAGAAATTTCCTGAAGCATTTCTGGTATTTCTTCACTTTTTAATATTTGCATTTCAAAATCCTTAAGCATTTGAGTTTATTTTAGCATTTGCTACAATAAACAAAAGCCTAAAATATAAAAACTTTATATTTTAGGTGTAAATTTAATAAAATAACGGGCGTAGTAAATACGATTACTTACCCCATGTAGTATTGTGTTTTGCACAAGAAAATTATAAATAATTTTCACTACACGGGGTGATGATTTTTATATTCACTTCGTTCATTAAAAATCATCATGTTAGACATAAAATTCATCAGAGAGAACAAAGACCTTATAGCTGAGGCATCAAGAAAGAAGCACGTTAAATTTGACGTTGAGCTTTTGATAAAAGCAGACGACAAAAGAAAAGAGCTTCTTGCTTCCACAGAGAAAATGAGATCTGAACAGAATGATGTCTCAAAGAGATTGCCGCAACTTACAGATGCTGGTGCAAAAGCGGAGCTTCTTTCTCAGATGAAAGTTTTGAAAGAAGAAATGCAGAAAGAAGAAGAAAAATTAAAAGAAGTCATGAAAGAGTGGCAAGCTCTTATGCTTTCTGTTCCAAATGTTCCTGATATTTCTGTTCCAGAAGGAGACACAGATGCAGATAATAAAGAAGTAAAAGTTTGGGGAGAGATTCCAAAATTTGATTTTATTCCAAAGGATCACATTGAGCTTATGGAAAAGCTTGATCTTGCTGATTTTGAAACTGGTGCGAAGGTTGCTGGATTTAGAGGTTATTTCCTTAAGAATGAAGGAGCTGAACTTGAATTTGCCGTATGGCAACTTGCTGTAGATTTATTTAGAGCAAAGCGCCCAGAATATTCTATGATGATAGTTCCTTCTCTTGTTAGAAGAGAAGCTCTTTTGGGTACAGGATTTTTGCCACAAGGAGAAGATGATTTATACAAGACACAAGATGCTGACTATCTAGCTGGTACTGCAGAAGTTGCAACTATGGGATATTTTGCTGATAAGACAATTGATAAAAAAGAATTACCTAAAAAAGTTTTAGCTTTTTCTCCTGCATTTAGAAGAGAGGCAGGGAACTATAGCAAAGATACAAAAGGACTTTATAGAGTTCATGAGTTTATGAAATTTGAACAGGTGATACTTTGTGAAGCTTCACATGAAGAAAGTGTAAAGAATCATGAAGAACTTCTCGCAAACTCTGAAGATCTTTTGCAAACACTTGGTTTGCCATATCACGTTGTTGTAAACTGTGGTGGAGACTTGGGTATGGGACAAGTAAAGAAATATGATATAGAAACTTGGATGCCTTCAAAGAATAAATATGGCGAGACACACTCTTGTTCATATTTCCATGATTTCCAATGTAGAAGATTAAATATTAGATATAGAGATGAAGATGGTAAACTTAAATTTGCCCACTCATTAAATAATACTGCAGTAGCTACTCCAAGAATTCTAATTCAAATTGTTGAAAATAATCAACAAGCAGATGGTTCTGTAAAAGTTCCAGAAGCTCTTAGAAAATATATGGGAGGTAAGGAGTTTATAAAGGCTAAGTAGTTCGTTAAATAAATGCACGCAAAAACAAATATACATTCATCTCTTAAAAAAAGAAGGAGAAAGCATTTTATGTTAAAAATGTATATTTGTTTGTTTTTGGTTTTGCTCACTATTACTATTTTTGCTTTCCTTACTAATTATAGTGGCGTAAGAATACAAAATATTACTGTAAAAGGCGTTTCTTCTATATCAGAAGGTGATATTTCTAATTTTGTAAAAAATGAAATTTCTTCGAAATATCTATATGTCTTTGCTAAAGACAATATTTTGCTTTTACCGAGATCTACTATCAAGAAAGATTTATTGGATAATTTTAAAAAAATAGAAATCATAAAGATATCTCTCGGTGGTTTAAGAGATGTTGAGATAACTATAAAAGAAAGAGTGCAGACTGCTCTTTGGTGCCAAGACAAATGTTTTTTTATGGATTCCAATGGGCTCATATTTGCAGAAGCTCCGGAATTTTCTGGTACACCGTTTCCAGAGTATTTTGGTCTTATAAATAAAGAGAATCCAATAGGAGAGAATTATTTTGATGCAGAGAAATTTATAAAAATATCTGAACTTTTTGAAAATATTAAAAAATTAGGTTTTCCATTAGAAAAGTTTGTCGCTTTAGACGCGAGCGAATATGAGATGACTTTTGTTGGAGGAGGGAAGATAGCAACAAATGATAAGCAGGATTTTTCAGAGTCTTTTAAAAACCTTAAGGCAATTGTAGATAACGGTTTGATAAAAACAGATGAAGCAAGTCTAAAGAAGATTAGTCATATAGATTTGAGATACAATAAAGTTCACTACGATTTTAAATGAGACTATCCGGATCAATATTTACCGAATAATTCATAGGTAGGAATTTTAGTTTTTCTACGAGCTCTTTATTTGGCCAGTCTCTTGCTGGTACTTTTATTATTCCATTTACTCCATATTTGCCTTTAGACTGTGGGATAAAGGCTGGGAAAATATCTATGTCATATGGCTCGATTGTCTTTTGGAAACTTTCTACAAAAGGTGTGATTTCATTTTTTGTTCCGACGATAGAAATTTTAATTAAGTTTGAGAATGGGGGATAGTTCAACATCTTTCTGTCTTCTATTTCATCTCTATAGAATTCCACAAGATTTCCTTTGATAGCATATTCAAAAACCTTTTGTCCTGCGTCTCTAGTTTGCACAATTAATTTCTTGTCTGTGATAGCACGAATCTTAAGTAAAATATTTAAAATTCTTTCATTAATTCTAAAGTCTGGAATAGAGAAGAAAGAGTCCATAGATACTACAGCAGAATTTTCTACTTTTTCTGTGAGATATAATAAAGCCATTTCTGTGCCTATAAGTATTCCTTGTGGAGAGTTATAAAATTTCTCTGCCATTATTTCTGCTCTTTTGTGTGTTGGTGTGCTGTCAGCATCTATTCTAAATATCTTTGCATTAGGATATTTCTCTTGAATCTTTTCTTCTACAAGTTCTGATCCAATACCGAGTGTGGTAAGTCTCCATCCTGAACAATTTGAACATTTCTCTAATGCGCTTCTTCTTTCCCCACACTTGTGACAAAGGAAAAAGTTCTCTGCTGGAGATTTGTGAAGAACTGTATGGGCACCACAAGTATTACATTTCACGATGTTTCCACAGTCTGCACATAGAGTAGAAGGGGAAAGACCGCGGCGAGCAGTGAATATAAACATATGTTCATTATTTTCTATACTTTCTTTTATCTTTTCTTCTAGCTCGTCGCTAAAGATTTTGAATGTTTTTTTGGTTTCAGATTTTTTAGATTCTTCTTCTGGTAAATCTTCGCTTTTATTTCTCATATCTATAATTTCTTGAGAAGAGGTAGTGAGTGAGCGGAATTTAAGGGGAGCTATTTCTACAAGCTCTGCATTTTTGTATCTCCAGATAGTCTCAGCTCTCAAAAGTAAATCACCAAAAATTATTTTTGCATTTATTTTTTGAGCAAAAGTTTCTGCAAAATATCTTATGTCTACATATGGTCTGCTCTGGACTTTATACGCTCTAGAATTTTCTTTGTCCAATATTATAGTACTAATATTACTCTTTGGTATTGAGAAGAACGCTCCTGTAGCGATAATGAGGATTGGGTGATCTTCGGCTAGTATTTTATTGATTGTTTCTATTATTTCCTTTTTGCTCATTGAACCATGGAGAATAAAGGTGTATGTTTCAATACCTTTTTGTAGCTTTTCCATAGCCTTTTTAATATCTTGTATTGTGGGTAGGCAGAAGAATACGGAAGAATTCTTTGCAAATTCTTCTCTGATTATACTTTTATAGTGAGCGTATCTATCTTCGTCGTTTGATTGTATGACAAACTTTTCTGGTGCTACGACAACTTTTGTTTCTTTATTTTCTTCTGGTATTTTTATCTTATCTATATTTTCAAAAATAGTTTTAGGTATTATAGAAGAAAGTACAGCACCTGTGGTGCCAGCGTAATAGCTAGCTGTAGCTTGTGCAGCTTGAACGAATTCTTTTTTGAGCAAATGATATGTTTTATTTTTCTCTATTTTTTTGAGAGGGAATGGAGAAGATTTTATTTCACTTTTTATATCTTCAATTTCTTTTGTGGAGACTACAAGAGCGGGAATAACTCTTTTTCTAAGTTGTACTTTTATAATGTCACCAATAGAAACATCACTTCCAGTAAAATATGTAAAAGTTTCTTTGGAAATGCCTTTTGATATTGGTATCACTTCAAGCGCCTTCATCCCGTTAGAAACAGGTCGCGGTTTGCACCACGTTTCCTGTTGAAGTTAATTGTTTATAATATTTCGACATTTTATTTTTTTGGCTATGGGCGACCGCGGTTTCTAACGGGATTCATGGCTTTACCCGAACAAAATTTTTGCTGATGAAAATGTTATTGTTTGGAAGTAACAGGATTTGAGATTAAGAGGGTTTCTTAGTAAACTAACCTCTATATAGTATACCGCATTTTCAATAACATCAGCAAAAACTTTAACGGGTTAATAATGTCAGAAAATCAGACTTTTTTCAACTTGATATATAAAAAAAGAACCCCGACTCAAGAACGGGGCTCTTTCGTCGAGGTTCGGGGTTTTAGCCCTTTGCTTTGATTATTTCTTTGATGGTTTCTTCTCCTGTTTCAATAATTAACAGGGCGAGGGCTAAAAATAAACCCATGATGAAGAAAAAAGCTGAGATGGCGGCATGAGTGTAACATTTCATACTTACCTGAAAAACCATAAGCGCCGCCATAAGTATGGCTGTTATTACGCAGAACTTTATTTTTTTCATTATTCTCCTTAATAATAAAATGTACAGCGACTTTCTACTTCTCAAACACACGTTTGATTAAAGTGAAATCTAGTTAATATGATAGCATACTATACAGCAAAAGTCAAGTATTTTTGTATTTAATTACTAAAATAGACTAGAAATGGCTTAAATTGGTTGTTTTTTTATTATCTCAATATCTTAATCTTCGCCCCAATAGAATTTAATCTTTTTGCAATATCTTCATATCCACGATTGATACTATAAACATTTCTTAGTATAGATTTTCCTTTTGCACCGAGCATACCTATGAGAATAATAGCTGCAGGGCGAAGTGCTGGAGGGCAGATTATTTCTGTTGGCTTGAGTTCCGTTTTTCCATTTACGTAAAATCTATGTGGATCTGCAAGAATGGTATCTGCACCAAGCTTGTCGAGTTCTTTGTAGTGAATTGCTCTTTTTTCATATACCCAATCGTGTATGAGAGTTTGTCCCACAGCTTGTGTGGCTATCACAGCAAAGAAGGGAAGATTGTCTATATTGAGTCCTGGGTATGGTCTTGATTCTATTTTGTCTTGAAGGGCCACGAGTTTGGAAGGGAATGTTGTGATATCTACAAGATTAGTTTTTCCATTCAGGGCTTTATAAACTTTTGATAGTTTATATTTTAATCCCATCTTTTTTAATTTCAATAATTCTATTTCAAGAAAATCTATTGGGCATCTCTCGATTTTTATTTGAGAATTTGTGACTACAGCAACAGCAATGAAAAACATTGAGTCTATAGGATCTTCAGCGAGATAGTAAGTAATATTTTTATTTATTTCTTTTACTCCGTGGATAGTAAGAGTGGTAGTACCTATTCCTTCTATTTTTACACCAAGCTCTTCAAGGAAGAAACAAAGATCTTGAACTTGATAGTTTGCTGAAGCAAATTTAATAATTGTCTTTCCTGGTATAAGTGCTGCAGCCATGATTGCATTTTCGGTGACGGTGTCTCCAGATTCATACAAAGCGAATTCAGCTCCTTTTAAAGATTCATTTGATATTTGAAAGCTATTAGTTTTTGCTTCTATACTTATACCGAAGTTTTCTAAAGCATATAAATGAGGGTTTACTGTTCTTGCTCCAAGTTTACAGCCACCAGATTGTGGAAGAGAAAATTTCTTGAACATATGTACCAAGGGGCCAATAAGCATGATTATACTCCTTGTTCTTTCTGCAGATTCTCTATTTATATTCTTTAAATTTATTTTTTTAGCTTCTATTTCCAAGTCATCACCAATCCATTTTACTGATACATTGATACTTTCTAAAACTTCTATCATTCTGTAGACCTCTTCTATTTTTGGAACATTTTTTAAAAGAGTTTTACCTTTATTCATGAGGGAAGCAGGGATTATTCCCATCGCACCGTTCTTGGAAGTTTTTGTGACTATTGTTCCAGAAAGTTTTTGTCCGCCATCAATTTCAAAATTCATTGCTCCTTTAGAAACACTTACTAGCTCACTATCGAGTGCCTCACTTATCTTTCCTATCATGTCCGTTGTGAGATTTTGTTCACCACTTTCTATTCTCGCTACAGCACTTTGTGTGGTACCTAGCTTTTCTGCAAATTCTACTTGAGTGATACCTCTCCTTTCTCTTAGCTCTTTTATCAAACTACTTATTTCTAAAATTTTATTTGTATTCATGCGAAAGATTATATCATATATGCTATACGAAAGTAATTAAAAGCAAAAAACATGTCATTTGCAAAATACCCTAAAAATGATTACTATAGTGAGTAATAAGGTGGCACTTGTCCTGTTAAAAATACGGACAGCCTTAATGAGGGTTGCAGGGTGTAAGATTAAAGAAAAACAAGAAAAGCTTACTATACGACCAAGTGCTTAAAAATTTTTATTAGGATGTCATTTTTCACTAGAAAATTAGGAATAGATTTAGGAACAGCCAATACTTTGGTATTTTTGCCTGGAAAAGGTGTTGTTCTATTTGAACCTTCTGTCGTTGCTGTGTCTGAACAAGATAACAGAATACTTGCTGTAGGTATTGAAGCAAAGAATATGATTGGTAAGACTCCAGATAGTATTATTGCTTATAGACCAATGAAAGATGGAGTTATTGCAGACTACAGAGTTACAGAAGCAATGCTTAGATATTTCATAGACAAAGCTCTAGGTAAATGGAATATATTTAAACCAGAAGTTATGGTCTCGGTCCCCGCAGGTGTTACTTCTACCGAAAGAAGAGCTGTGGTGGAAGCTGCAATTAGAGCAGGTGCCAAGAATGCGTATGTTGTGAAAGAACCTATTCTCGCTGCTATTGGTGCAGGTATTCCGATTCATGAACCTATGGGACATATGGTGGTAGATATTGGTGGAGGTACTACAGACGTAGCTGTTATTTCTCTTGGAGGAATTGTTTCTTCAACTTCTGTAAAGTGTGCGGGGAATAAAATAGATGCTGCGATTGCAGATTATATTAAAAAGACTTTTAACCTTGCGATTGGAGACAAAACAGCAGAAGAAATTAAAGTAAAAGTTGGTAGCGCGGTACCAGTAGAAGAAGAACTTACACTTACTATAAAAGGAAGAGACTTTCTTACAGGTCTTCCTCGTTCTACAGAAATCAAAACAAATGAAATTGTAAAAGCTATCTCAAAAGAACTTAGAGATATGATAAAAGCTATTAAGGATGTTTTACAAGAGACTCCTCCAGAGCTTGCTGCTGATATTATTGATAAAGGAATTATTATGACCGGTGGATCTTCACAACTTAGAAATCTTGCTGAGCTTGTCTTTAGAAGAACTGGTGTAAAAGCTGTTGTTGCAAAGGAACCTCTTTACTGTGTGGCGAAAGGGACGGGGATTGCACTTGAACACTTGGATACTTATAAGAAATCTATTATAGCCAAGAGGTAGTTTCTAGGTTTTAGGTTCTAGTTTTTAGTGAAGAATA
>CAIPUJ010000061.1 GCA_903868205.1 uncultured bacterium
ATTCAAAGGTGGTATTGAAGTGTATTATTTTTCTATAAAAGTTATCAAAATATTATAAACAGTTTTATACAGTAGTTATTAATAAGTTATAAACAAACTTTTCAACAGATGTTTTTTGTTTGACTTAAATTTTTTTAAGAATAATATAAAAAATGGATTGATTTTCTGCTCAGAGAAATCTGGGACAAGTAGTACTTGAGTCACTTTGAGAAAAAGGCTCCAGTCTTATTAGCTAGTTGGTGAGATAATAGCCCACCAAGGCATACGGGTATCTTGTATAAAATGGTTTTGGCCAAATAAACAGAAAAAATAGATCCACTCCGTCGACTAAGGTTGGCGGAGTTTTATTTTTTAATAAAAAATCAAAAGTTCCACCTGTTGATAACTCCCTTGACCCCAAATCTGTACGCGGTATCATTATATCTACCTTCGGAAAAGGTAGAAAATACAGAAATATGGCTCTAATTAGCCATTTAGGTTTCAGAAGTACGGAATTACATTAATAAAATCGGCTTATTAGTACAAAAATCAATAAAAACGACCCAAAAATCGATTTGAAAAATGAGGGTCATCTAAATATAACTAGGTTTTTAGCCATTTCAGCGAAATGGTTTCTTGCTGTATCATTCCCTATTTTAACTACTTTTATAAGTCCAGCCCCTGCAAATGCTGGTCTTTTTTCTTTTATAACTGATTTATTATCTTCAGCACCTAAAGAAGTTGCGAGCGTCGCCCTTTCTTCTAATTCACAGAATCTTTCTTTGCTTCAAAATACAACAAACTATGATCTAACCTCTTCAAGAGGAGGTGGTGATATTACTGTAGTAGATGATGAGGCACTTATGTCAGAGAGTGGTCCTTCAGGAACAATGGCAGATATTGATAATTCATCGGTTACTGGTCAAATTAGTAAATATACTGTTAGAAAAGGAGATACTCTTTCTGCTATAGCAAAAATGTTCGGCGTTTCTACAAACACTGTTCTTTGGGCAAATAATTTATCATCAAAAACAGTGAAAGAAGGTCAGGTTTTGGTTATTCTTCCAGTTTCTGGAACAATACATACTGTAGCAAAAGGAGATACACTAAAGAGTATCGCAAAGAAATATAAAGGAGATGTTGATGAAATCGCTCAGTTTAATGAATTAGGAACTAATGCAACACTCGCTGTCGGAGACACTGTTATCATTCCTGATGGTGAGTCTACTGTTGTTGCTCCAGCATATTCTTCTACTGCAAAGGTAACAGCAAAAGCTCACGATACGAACGGTCCAGCATATAGTGGTTATTATATTAGACCTTTAGTTGGTGGTATAAGAACACAAAGTCTACATGGATTTAATGCTATAGATTTTGGTGCGAAAAAAGGCACACCAATACTTGCTTCTGCAGCCGGTGAAGTTATTATAAGTAAAACATCTGGCTGGAATAGCGGATACGGAAGATATGTTGTTATATCACACTATAATGGTACTCAGACTCTGTACGCTCACTTAAATGATAACTTTGTTTATGAAGGTCAAACAGTGTATCAGGGTCAACCAGTAGGTTCTATGGGTAATACAGGTAAAGTAATTGCCTCCCCTGGTGGAGATGGTACACACCTACACTTTGAGATTAGAGGTGCGAAAAATCCTTTCTAATGAAATCAAAACCGCCCTTATGAGGCGGTTTTTTAATTTAGGCTTTAATCTTTTTTATTATTTCTATAAAGTTTTGAACCTTTAAACTTTCTCTTCCTATTAGTAATCCATTTACTTTTCCATTTTCCATAAGTTCTTTGGCATTATTTTTGTTTACAGAACCACCATATAGTATAGGAATATTTTTTGCTATTTCTTGCCCAAAGATATCATTTAATATTTTTTTAATAAAAATTGCCATTTCGTACAAAGATTCAGAATTCAAGGCTGTATTATCTTTGTTCCCTATTGCCCAGACTGGTTCATAGGCGATAACAAGATTTTTAGTGTATTTTTTTTGTAATCCTGTAAGAGCGCTTATTATTTGTATTTTTACTTCATGATAATAATCACCGTGCTCACTTCTTTCGTTTTCTCCAATACAGAGCACTGCTTTTAGACCACTTTTTAATACACCAGAGACTTTTTCTCTTATTTCTTCTTCGGTATCTTCGGTTTCTCTCCTTTCAGAATGGCCAACTAGTATGTATTTAGCCCCAGTTTTCTTTATCATCTCCAGGCTTATTTCTCCTGTGTGTGAACTGCCATTGCCTACGAAAGCATCTTGGGCACCTAGCAATATTGTTTTCCCTAGAGTTTTCTTTACAGAATCTATGAATATGACAGGAGGACATATTACGGTATTTATTCCTTTAATATTTTTTATACCCTCTTTAATATCTGAAGCGATAGTCTTTGCTTCTTGCTCCGTTTCTGGGTTCATTTTCCAGTTGGCGATAATTAATGGTTTGGTTTTTTTAAACATAACGGTATAAGTATATCATTTTAGTTCTGTTTTTGTATAATTCATCCGTTAAAGTTTTTGCCAACGTTTGTTAAAAACTAATAATCTAAAAAGTGTGGCCTGTTAATGGAGTGTTTTGTGGTATAATGTTCGATAAGAAGTCGAAACAAACAGTTTTTATTGGCAAAAATTTTTTCGGATAAATTATGAGTAATTCAATTATTTGGCACACCTTGGAATATAAAAAGAAAGAAAAAACTGCCGATTGGTACTGGGCAGTGATTATAATCGCTATATCAATAGTCGTTATATCTATAATGATGCACAATGTTTTGTTTGCTGTGCTTGTCGTCTTGGCCGTCACAACATTGCTTATGTTTTCAAATAGAGAGCCTTTGGTGATTGAGGTGGAGATCAATGATAAAGGTATTCGCGTTATTAAAGAATTATACCCATTTTCTTCTCTAGAGGCTTTTTGGGTAGATGCATCTGATGAAGATGAATCAAAGATTATTCTTAAGTCTAAGAAAGTTGTGATGCCTTTGATTATTATTCCAATAGACGAATATAATCATGAAGATATACGTTTGGTCTTGCTGGATAAACTAGAAGAGAAAGAAATGCACGAGCCCCTCCCACAGAAGATTATGGCGAAGTTGGGATTTTAATTAAATTGTGCTATTTTAAAAGCCACGCTCTCATAGTTCAATGGATAGAACGTGACTTTGCGGAAGTTAAGATGTAGGTCCGATTCCTACTGAGAGCACAAAATAAAAAGCCACGAAAGTGGTCTTTTTATTTTGTGCTCTCAGAGTGAGCAATAGGAATTGCTCACGTTAGGAATCGAACAGCGGAGCGGGACCCAAGTCAGCAGACTTGGGAGCGAGTTGAAATTTGGGCTGGGACCCAAATGAAAGACCTTTCACGTTTTGTAATCAAAATGTGAAAGGTGTACTGTTCCTGTAAGGAAGGTGCCCAGACAAAGGTTTTTTGACGGAAAAGCCTTTAGTCGAGGGAGATAAGCGAAGCGGTCCTACTGAGTGAACAAAAAAAGAGCCGTGTCTGCCGGTTCTTTTTTTGTTATAATATCATCATATGAATATAAGAAATTTCTTACATAGTGTTTTAAGAATCTTTATTGGTGTTTTGTGGTTAATTTTATTACTTTTTATTAATGTCATTTTTTTTGAAAAGGAAAACAAGTATTTGGATTTTCATATTAAATTTTCTCTAATCGTATTTATAATATTACTGATTTCAATTTTAGTACAGTACCTTTTAAAGAAAAAATTTCCAGATAGCAGATTAATTAAGAAGGCTAATTTTAAGGTTAATTCAAAATTGTCTGGCAAAGACATTCCCTATTATAGTAGAGATTGGTTAAAGAGCGTTTTTCTGTCTGGGATGGATGCTACTTATTTTGATCTTATGGTTGAAGGAGATTTCTTTTATATAATTAAATTACCAGCCAATCACGGTTCTGCGATAAATGCTTTGGCTGCCGGCCTGATCACAAGAAAAAGTTCTTGGCCACTAATTGGTTTGATTTACGGTGGTTTAATGAATAAAAGAGAGAGGAGATATTACAGATCTGGCTGGTTAAATTTAAGGACACAGCTAACGAAAGAGGTTGAAGCAAAGGATTTGTATTTAAAAATTCCTTTATCTGATTTTGATAAACATGTGTCTTTTGATAAAAATAAAATTAACATAAACCATGAAGGAGAGACCTTTTCTTTGTCGAAAGAGACGCCCCCATTTTTATTGGTATCAAGACGTAAAGAAATTAATAGACTTAAAAAAGTTATTAAATAAATAAAACAAAAACCGCCCTTCGGCGGTTTTTGTTTTATTTAGTTGCCTTTGCTTTATTAACCAAAATTGTAAGTCTTGATTTATATCTTGCAGCAGAGTTCTTTTTGATAAGTTTGATTTTGAAAGCTTTATCAA
>CAIPUJ010000062.1 GCA_903868205.1 uncultured bacterium
ACCGTCAGCAATGACAATTCTGTCATCTCTGCTAATATGTGTATGCATATATCCGTTTGGTTGTTGGGTTATTAACATCCCTAGCATACCAAGCGGATTTATGTTTTACGACCCGTGTTGCATTTCAGAGGAGAATTCAGCCCGCCCTCTTGCATTTTGTATCTACTCTGTGGTATTATATTACTAAGCCCGAAAGGGTGGTTTTTTAAAGAAAAATAAGGAGCATCGCGACTATATTTTTCTTTACCCCGTGAAATAACTTTTAGATTTATTATATATGTATTATACGTATGTATTACATTCAACCAAAGACAAGAAATTGTACGTTGGTTGTACAAAAAATCTAAAAGTAAGATTTGAGGATCATAATAATGGTAGGGTTGAGTCTACAATAGACCGACGTCCACTTAAATTAATTTATTACGAATCCTGTTTAAATAAAGTTGATGCATTGCATCGTGAACTTTATTTAAAGTCAGCTTATGGTAAAAAAGTTTATCAAAAGTCGTCTCAAATCTTATTTCATGGGGTGAAGATTTTGAAATTCGCTTCGCTCATAACAAAATCATTCATGTCAAAACTATCAAATTACATTTTGGAAACAAAAGGAGAGTTAAAGCACGTAAGTTGGCCTACAAAAAAACAGACACTTATGTTTACTGCACTCGTAATAATTATTTCAATTGGAGTTGCTATTTCTCTTGGTCTTTTTGACTATCTTTTTACAAGCATTTTAAAGATGTTTATATAATATGGCGAAACAAACTATAGAAGAGGGAAGACACTGGTATGCTATCCACACTTATGCTGGATATGAAAATGCCGTTGCTAGAAATTTAAAACAAAGAATCGATTCTTTAAACATGAATGGAAAGATTTTTGATGTAGTTGTTCCTGTAGAAAAGAAAATTAAAATAAAAGGAAACAAAAGAGTTGAAGAAGAAGAGAAGATATATCCTGGATACATTTTGGTAGATATGTTGGTAGACGATGAATCTTGGTTCGTTGTCAGAAACACTCCTAGAGTTACTGGTTTCGTCGGTGCTGGAGTATATCCTGTACCGCTTACTCCAAAAGAAGTAGAATTCTTCCTTGGTAAAATGGGTGATCAGAAAGTAACTCATGATGTTGCTTTTGCAAAAGGGGAGGATGTAAAGATAGTAGACGGTCCTTTCAAAGATTTAGAAGGTAAGATAAGTGAGATAGATAGTGAGAAGGGTAAGGCAAGAGTTATGGTCCTTATGTTCGGTAGAGAGACTTCAGTCGAACTTGATCTTCTACAAATAAGAAAAGCTTAGCTTTACTTTCAGTCCAATTTCTGATACTTTATTCAAGCCTCTCAATAACTAATTAATAAACAAATGGCAAAGAAAATAACAAAAAAATTAAAACTTCAAATAGCTGCGGGTAAAGCTACTCCAGCTCCACCTATCGGTCCAGCTTTGGGTCAGGCAGGTATAAACATTGGTGATTTCGTCAACAAGTTTAATACAGCAACCAAAGACAAGATCGGAGATGTATTACCAGTAGTTATCACAGTTTATGAAGATAGATCTTATGATTTCATTCTTAAGACTCCTCCAACAGCTAGTATGATACTTAAGGCTCTTGGACAAGAAAAAGGTTCAGGTAAGCCAAATACAAAGAAAATTGGTTCAATCACAAAAGCTCAAGTAAAAGAAATCGCAGAAAAGAAGCTTGTAGATATGAATGCAAACGATATAGCTGGTGCAATGAAAATGGTAGAAGGTGCAGCTAGATCTATGGGGGTTGAAGTTAAATAAAAGAAAAAACATGCGATGAGCATGTTTTTTAATTTTAACTTCAACCGGCCGGAGGCTGACGAGACGAGGTTGAAATTTGGGTAGGGACCCAAATGAAAAACCTTGAACGTTTTGTACTAAAATGTGAAAGGTGTACTGCTCCTGTAAGGAGGGCCCAGGCAACTTTTCAGCAGAAAAGTATGCGTGGGTTGAAGTAAAAGGATAAAGGCTCACTCGGCTTCTCTTTTTAAAAACACGATAAAAATACCGCCGTCGCGGTATTTTTTCTATACTCACAAAATTTCTTGCTAGAAATTTCGCTCCGTAATATTTTTAAAAAGTGAAACCTCGCTCGCTTATGGGCAGAGGGGAAAATGCAAAAGGCGGAATGCGAAAGTATTCCGCCTTTTGCATTATTTTTTTCTCCTTGTCTACTCTTTGCAAGAGCTACTAAAAGAGTAAAATTATATGTATGGAAAATACTAAACATGTGAGACCAAGTTGGGATGAATATTTTATTCAGTTAACGGAACTTGTTGGTTCACGTGGCACTTGTGATCGCGGACGTTCTGGATCTGTGATTGTAAAAAACAAAAGAATTATTGCTACAGGATATGTCGGAGCGCCAGCTGGTTTACCAAGTTGCGATGAGGTAGGGCACGAGATGCACACCGTCACTCAGGAAGATGGAACTGTTTCTAAACATTGTATTAGAACTGGTCACGCAGAACAAAATGCCATAAACAATGCAGCACGTATTGGTGTTGCCACAGAAGGTGCAACTTTATATTGCAAAATGACTCCTTGTTATAAGTGTGCTCAAAGTATTATTAATGCGGGTATTGTTAGGGTAGTGGCTCTTCAAGATTATCATGGTGGAGCAAGGAGCAAAGAGATTTTTAAAGAAACCGGAGTTGTTTTTGAATTATTGAAAGAAGAGATGACAACTTACGAGAATATGAAATAAAATATTTATGAATAAGATTATTTTAGCTGTAGTTGGTTTGCCTGGATCTGGTAAGACAGAAGCAATAAACTATCTCATGGAGAAATACAAATGGCCGAAAGCTTATTTCGGTGATGTTACTTTTGATGAAATGAAATTACGTGGTTTAGATATAAATGAAAAGAATGAAAGATTCGTGAGAGAAGATTTGAGGGCAAAATATGGCCAGCTTGTATATGCTCAAAAAGTTATTGAGAAAATTAAAAATATAAAAGAAGATACTAATGTTTTAGTTGAGAGTTTATATAGTTGGGATGAATATTTAGAATTCAAAAAAGAATTTGGGGATTCTTTTAAGGTACTGGCTATCTATTCTTCACCAGAAACTCGGATCAAAAGACTTTCTAGTAGACCAGTTCGTCCGCTTTCTAGGGAAGAAGTTGAATCCAGAGATTATTCTCAGATAGAAAATCTTAAGCAGGCTGGGCCGATAGCAAGGGCAGATTTTACAATAGTAAACGAGGGTGAAATGGGGGAATTGTGTAGCGAGATTGATAAAATTGTTTCAACTCTTATAAAATAATATAGCTTTCAAAAATACCTTTATCAGAAGCCACATAATAGTGGCTTCTTTTTGTACTCAACCAACTTTTTGCCATGTGGTCTATATTTAAATTAATCACTAGGGGCAATATAATTAAAGTATTATTAATTTAATTATTAAATATCTATGAAAGTATTTGTGTATGATGAATTTGGCCCACAAGACACCGCGATGATGCAGGCTCTTTATTCAAGAAGCGCACTGAGTGTAGAAGAACATGTAGAAAAAGTAAGAGAAAGTGGTTCTGGCAAATTCATGGAAAGATTTTATGTTGGCTATGGTCATGCGAGTATTGCAGATTGTGGTAGTACAACTATTTTTATAGAAGGAGTTAGTATGCTCGTTGCGAAAGCTATTCAGGACTGGCCATTGTATTCTGGGCAAGAAACCAGTTCAAGATATATTGATATGTCTAAACAGGAAATCATAGATCCTGTGGGAACAAAAGAATCTAAAAAGATTTTGAATGATTGGATGACTTTTTATACAAAAAGTCAGGTTGCTGTGCAGGAGCACATAATGAAAAAATATCCTAAGAAACTAGAGGAAGATGAAAATATTTATTCTAAGGCAGTTAAGGCGAGGGCCTTTGATACTCTTCGCGGTTTTTTACCAGCCGGAGTTGCAACACAATTTTCTTGGCATACAAACTTAAGACAGGCTCATGATAAGTTGGTTTTTTTAAGAAAGCATCCGCTTAAAGAGGTGAGGGATGTTGCTGAAAAGATTTTTGTTGGACTTAAAGAAAAATATGCACAAAGTTTTAGTCATGTGGAGACAGACGAACAAAATTCGTACTGGAAATTCATTGAAGATGATTACAATTATTATTTTAATAAAGATGCAAAACCTTTTTCGGCTAGGACTAATATAAATAAGAAGGAACTTACAAGGTATAAAGATATTTTTAAAAAAAGAGCTATTAAGACAGGTTTGCCACATTTCTTAAGTGAGCTTGGTAATATTACATTTGAATTTCTTTTAGACTTCGGCTCCTTCAGAGATATCCAAAGACATAGAAATGGTGTTTGTAGGATGCCACTTCTTACAACGAAGTTTGGATTTAATGAATGGTATCTAAATGAATTACCCGAAGATGTAAAAAAGGAAGCGACTAAGCTTATAAAAGATCAGACTAAATTAATAAATAAACTAAAGACAACTCAAGAAAACAAGCAATATTATTGTGCTATGGGTTTTAACGTGACCTGTAAAGTCTCGTATGGCTTACCAGCCGCTGCTTATGTTTCCGAGCTTCGTTCCGGTAGATTGGTGCATCCAACGCTTCGTAAGATAGCCCATAAGATGAGCATAGCACTTTCTAAAATGTTTCCTGATCTTAAATTACAATCAGACTTTAGTTTGGATGAGTGGAACATTAGAAGGGGGATGCAAGATATAAGTTCAAAAAAATAATATGAATAAAAAAGGAATTTTTATTGTAATAGAGGGAGGAGAGGGAACCGGTAAAGATGCCCAGATAGATTTGCTAAAGAAAGTTTATGAAGATAGAGATATAGTCTTTACTCGTGAGCCTGGCGGAACAGAAATAGGAGAAAAAATTAGAGAGTTATTACTTAGTAAGACATCCTCAAAAATGTCAGCAGAAACAGAGTTACTATTATTTTTGGGTGCAAGAGCTCAAATTGTCCGTGAGATAATTGCTCCTGCTTTGTGTGCTGGTAAAATGGTCATATCTAACCGTTTCGGTCTTTCTACTGCCGCATATCAAATATATGGTAGAGAACGTCTGTATTATGAAAAGTTTTTGCAAGAAGTTAGTGACGTTGTTGTGCAGGCATCGATGCCAGATTTGTATATTTTAATTGATGTTGATCCAAAGATAGGACTAGCTCGTGTGGCTAGTAGAGCAAAAGAAAATGATAGATTTGATGATGAGAAGATTTCTTTCCACTCTCGTGTAAGACAAGGTTATTTAGAGTCTGTGAAGAAAACAAAAAATTATGTCATAATTAATGGTGAAAAAAGCATAGAAGATATTCACAAGGAGATACTAGAGATAATTGAAGATGCTCAGAACAATATTATTGTGGATTCATCTGCAGTTTGTGCGATGGTTAATTAATTGAAATTTATGAAAGATAAACAAATAGAAAAGCTAATAAAAGCAGAAGAGGTAAGACAGAAGAAAACTATTTCTCTAATCGCTTCTGAAAATTATGTTTCTGAAGATGTTTTGAAAGCCCTTGGTTCAAAATTTACAAATAAATATTCAGAAGGATATCCAGGGAAAAGATATTACAAAGGACAAACTTTTACAGACAAAGTAGAGATACTCTGCAGAGAAAGAGCCTTAAAACTTTTTGGTCTTTCAAAAAATAATTGGGCTGTGAATGTTCAAGGGCTTTCTGGCTCTCCTGCGAATCTTGCGGTTTATCTTGCACTTGTACCTGTGGGAGGGAAGGTGATGGGTATGACACTTAGTCACGGAGGACATCTTACACATGGGCACAAAGTTTCTGCTACAGGAAAAATTTGGAATCAAATACCTTACGGAGTAAATAAAGATACAGAAGTTATTGATTATGGAGAATTAAAAAAGATTGCGATAGAGAATAAACCAAATATGATAATTGCTGGTTTTACTGCATATCCAAGAGCAGTAGATTTTAAAAAGTTTAGAGAAATTGCAGATACTTGCGGAGCAATACTTATGGTAGATATGTCTCATTTTGCTGGACTTGTTGCGGGTAAAGCATATCCTTCACCATTTCCATATGCAGACGTCGTAACAACCACAGTGCATAAAACTTTACGTGGTCCAAGAAGTGCACTTATTTTTTCTAAGATAGATGAAAGAGAGTTTGATAAGAAAATAGATAAAGCAGTATTTCCAGGACTACAAGGTGGTCCACACATGAATCAGGTAGCCGCTGTAGCTGTGGCTTTGAAAGAGGCGAGTGCCCCTGCTTTTAAATCATATGCGAAACAGGTAATTAAAAATGCAAAAGTTCTTGCGGAAGAATTAAAAAAGCTTGGTTGGAAAATCGTTTCTGGTGGTACCGATAGTCATCTTATTTTAGTCGATACCTGGATGGAAGGAAAAAGAATCAGTGGGGAAGAGGCAAGTAACAGACTCGAGAAAGATGGAATTATTGTAAATAAAAATACTATTCCAAATGAAACCAGAAGCCCTATGGATCCATCAGGAATACGTTTGGGTACTGCAGGAGAAACTACAAGAGGGTCTAAGGAACAAGATATGCTGGTGTTAGCCAAGAGAATTAACAAAGTTCTACAAAAAAATAATTAGGGGCAAAAGAGAAACCCGGTAGTGAATTTTGACCTTGTGCATAGCACGGCCCCAAAAATGGCGAGGTCAAAATCTACTACCGGGAAAGATATGATTAAACTTGCAAAGAGGATTGATAAAATACTTAGAAAATAAAATGCAATTAAAAATTAAAAAACTTACTGAAGATGCAATAATTCCGAAGTATGCAACAAATGATGATGCGGGAATGGATCTTTTTGCTATAGAAAATGTCGAATTAGAACCAATGCAGAGAGTTCAGGTTGGTACAGGTATCGCCATGGAAATTCCAGAAGGACATGTCGGACTTATTTGGGATAAAAGTGGCCTGTCACATAAATTTGGTATTAAAACTTTAGGTGGGGTAGTAGATTCTGGATACAGAGGGGAAATAAAAATTGGTGTAATAAATCTTGGAAAAGAAAAATATATTTTTGAAAAAGGACACAAAGTCGCTCAGATGATAATTCAGAAAAAAGAAACTCCAGAAATAATTGAAGCAACAGAACTTAATAATTCAGAAAGAGGGGAAGGGGGGTTTGGAAGCACAGGGAAATAGTTAGTAGAATTTAGTACTTGCATAATGTATATACATAGTATATACTCATAATATGACTACTAAAATACAAAAATGGGGTAATAGTTATGGAATTCGTTTACCAAAGGGTTTATTAGATTCTGGCGTTTTTTCTCCAGGTGCTACTTTGGAGCTTAAAAAGAAGGGTAAAGAAATTGTATTAAAAGAAGTGAAAAGACCCAAGATGACTTTGAAAGAAGCATTGAAAGGCTTAACCAGAGATGATTTTGAGCCTGTAATTAACTGGGGACAAGATGTAGGTAATGAAAAAATATATGATTAAAACTCCAGAACGAGGGGATATAATCCTTTGTAATTTTAGCCCAACTTCTGGCCATGAGCAGAGTGGTCTAAGACCAGCACTTGTTTTAAGTGGTAAAGATATAAATGATTTAAATCATATAATCACTATTTGTCCAATAACTAGTAATATTCGTAATAATTTTATGGAGGTTAGATTCGAGACTAAAAAAACAAAAGGAGTCGTGCTTACTTATCATTTGCGGTCTATTGATTACATCGCAAGGAAAGTCAAAATAGTTGATAGAATTAGTGAAGAGAAATATGATGAGGTAGTAGGGAAAATAAAGTTAATTATAGAAGGATAAAATGATTAAGAAAATTACTAAAAAGATAATTAAAAAAACAGTATCTACAAAAGCAGAGCCTAGGGTTTCTAAGTCGGAAGCTCTTACTTATGATGTGATTGTCGTCGGAGGTGGCCCTGCTGGGCTCATGGCTGCCGGTGTGGCCGCAAAAGACGGCGCAAAGGTGCTTGTTATAGAAAAGAATGAAGAGCTCGGCAAGAAGCTCCTTATATCAGGCGGAGGTAGATGCAATATTACAAACGCTAATCCAAATCACAGGGATTTTGTTTCCAAATATGGAAAGAAAGGGAATTTTCTTTTTACACCTTTTTCTATTTTTAGTGTAAACGATTCAATCAAATTTTTTAATGATCTTGGACTAAAAACAAAAGTTGAGCCAGGTTTTAGAGTATTTCCAGAAAGTAATAATTCAATAGACGTATTAGAAATTCTTGTAAGATATGCAAAAAATAATGGAGTTGAGTTTAAACTTTCTACTGAAGTGGATCATTTTGAAACGGACGGAGGCCTCATAAAGTCTGTTGTCTTAAAAAAAGGTTCACCCGAGAAAATTTTACCTGATGGAAAATCTGAGATTTTCCGTGCATTGGACAAAAAGTCCAATGCGTCAGGTAAAACTTTAACGGGCGAGGAAATAAAAGCAAAAAGTTTTGTTCTGGCTACTGGAGGCAAATCTCATCCAGAGACTGGTTCTACAGGAGATGGTTTCAAATGGCTTAAGGAAATAGGACACAAGGTAGCGGATTCTAATCCATCACTTGTACCAATAAAAATAAAAGAACTTTGGATAGGGGACTTTGCCGGGATTACATTGGAGAATGTAGGTATTTCTGTATGGCAAGATTCAAAAAAGATTATAAATAAAAAAGGGAGAATACTTTTTACTCATGAAGGGGTTTCTGGTCCAACAATATTGAATATGAGTAAAGACATCGGAGATTTACTTCAGTATGGAGAGACAAAAATCGCAGTAGACTTTTTCCCTGGCATTGGATTAGACGAATTACATGAAAAGTTTAAAAAGCTTTTTGACTTACATAGTAATAAAAAGATAAAGAATCTCGTTGTGAATGAAGTCCCCGCAAAAATATTTTTAAAGATTTTAGGTTTACTTAAAATAGACGGAGAGATTTGGATGAATTCAATTATGAGAGAGGAGAGAGCGGCTATTATAGATAAATTAAAGAAATTTGAATTAAGGGTGAGCGGCCTTATGGGATATGACAAAGCAATCATCTCAAGTGGGGGATTAGATTTAGAAGAAGTAGATTTTAGAACAATGAAATCTAAACTTTTCGATAATCTTTTCTTTGTCGGAGATCTCTTAGACTTTGATAGACCTTCTGGTGGCTTTAGTTTGCAATTATGTTGGACGACAGGTTACATAGCAGGGAAAAACTCAGCTAAATAAAAAGATTTGGAGGCAAGGCCTCCAAATCTTTTTAAAAACACCGAAGTTCGCCATGGCGAACTTCGGTGTTTTATTATTGTTTAGAATTTTGTAGGTATTCCTCTTTGTATCGGGTATAGACTTTCATCTATTGTTCTTTGGAAACAAACTCTTCCTACACCGTGTTGCCAGTTTTCATTTTCTACACCATATTTATATGCAAAACTGTTAGTTTGTTCTGTGTTATTTTCAGATTTGAAATTAGCACAAAGCTCGAAACTATTTATCGCTAATTTTCTATACTCGTAACTTTGTTTCGTTTCCGGGTCTTTTGGGATTGCGAAATTACTTATCGGATCTTTTAATACATCTAAAGTCGCGGGTACTTCACCTTTGTTTCGCCATTGTGTGTAGACAATTTGGCTTTGTATATTCATAAGGGCGCTTATTCTCTGCTCATCCATTCTTATAGCTCTTTGTTTAGCTGGTGAGCCAATAGTCATCATTCCGCCTATTACAGCTAAAATTACTACAGTAGATACTGCATATGTAGATATCTTCATCTTTTTTGTAATTACTGTTGGATTTCTTTTTAAATCACTCAGACAAGATTTAAAAATTGTAATAGCTACAGTAAGTACAACTAGAACTTTTAATATAAACCTTGTTGTGAGGTCTTCTGCTCCAAGGAATCTATATACTAAAGTTACAAGGTCTACGGCAATAGCTAAACCAGAAACGAAGAGCGTAAGAAAAATTAACCATTTTCTTACCCAGATATCTTTTTTCTCTGGAAAAGCTTTTAAATCTTTATTTACAATGAAGGTAATGTATATGAAAGCAGGGAAGAAGATTATGAGAGCAGCAAGGGAGCTTCTTATAGCACCCGCGAGTCCATACATCATATCTCCTGGTAGAGAAAAGTATTTATTTATTATTTGGAACAGGAGAACAATGAAGCTAATAGAGCTAACATATAGTCCTATGAGGATACCTAAGTATAAGAAGAAGTCTTTTGCTGTGGTTTTCATAATTTTGTTTAATTAACTATTAATATCTTAATTATACATTAAATTTTAGGTTTTAGGTGGGCTATTGACAAAAAGACTCAAGGGGTGTATACTACTAATATAGTTCTTTGATATAGATACTTTGTTTGGTTGTAGCCAAAAGGCCTTGTAAACATGAGGTTTTCTGGCTATGACCAACACAGACGTTGATCAAGCAAATGGTAAAAACCTAAAGAGAGGAAAAAGTACCATGAGCGAACAAAAACAAGTAGGACAGTTACATGCGGTAGTTTTGCAAAATCTACCCGAAATGACAATTGAGCAGAGACAGAAATGGATCAATGACCCGAAAGGAATGCAAGAATTTCTTTCTGGTTTGGTCGGTTCTAAATTCTCAGAGCATGATGGTGGAATTTATTTCACTGTCACCTCAAATGGCTTCTCGGGTAAGGACTGGATTAAGCACTTCAACAAGAAGGGCGTGGAGATCGGCAATTATGCGAAACAGCTCCTTTTGTCCGAAGACTTCAAGCCAAGCAAAAAGGGCACTACTTCGCAAATCGTTGTCATCAAGGGAGAATTTTTCTCTGACAACGATCGTATCACGTCAAAGATTCGGGAGGAAGCCGATCGTCGTAATATGACCAAGCCGAATGCTGAAGTAGCGTGCCTCATTCGTGACTTGTTCACGGATGACGAGATTAAAGCGATGGGTCTTTCTTGGATTGTGACAATGCACGAACCCATCAAAGATTCTGACGGCGATCCTCACTTGCTCAGCACGAATCGGAACGGCAACAAGTCTTGGCTCAGCACGTACTACGGCCCGCCTGACCGCAGGTGGCATCGTGGGAGCGGTTTCGCCTTTGTTGCTCCGCAAGTATAAGTACTCGGAACTTTGCCCCTCGGACCTCTTGGATCCTTTGGACTTTGTCCTTCCGAAATACCCAGTCCACTTACTCAAACCATTTGGTGAGAGTGAGTGGGCTGTTTTTTTGTGTTAAAATAAAGTTGGTAGTAGGTAAATATGTGAGCGATCAAGATTTCTCACTACCGAATCCAGTATCCATACATCGGGATTATTTAAGATTAAGATTTTAGATAGAGTGGTGTGTGAAGACAATTCAACAAAAATGAAGATACTTGGTACAGAATATTATAGTATTTCAAATACTGCATCAGATACAACCCTGAGAGTGCTCAAGGGGTGGTGGTAAAGAAAGTATTTTGTACATTTCTGACGGCGATCCTAACTTGCTCAGCACGAATCGGAACGACAACAAGTCTTGGCTCAACACGTACTACGACAAGCCTGACAACAGGTGGAATCGTGAGAACGGTTTCGCCTTTGTTGCTCCGCTAATTTTTTCATTTCTCTCCTACTTTGGTAGGAGAGTTTTGTTTTTAATTTGGTTATGCCAGCCTCCTAGCATTTTACCTATTTCATATAGCTTTTCTGAGATTTCGGCATATTTTTTATTATCTATCGATTTTATTTCCCATGCTATTTGCATAAGAATTTTTGCTGTATCTAGTTTCATTATTGCTCTTTTTATAAAAGGTAGTTTTTCTTCTGGTTTTAAAAAGCTAGCTATACTTATGTTTTCTATGACTTCAATAAATAGTGTATCTATTTTTCCACCAAGGGAATATTTTGTCGTCTTTGGGAAGAGCGTTAAATATTGTTGCCAGACTTTATATAGGGAAATAAACTTTGATAAAATTGGTAAAACTGTCGGGGGGGGGGGGTATTATTAGTTTTGTGACTAGAAAAATTTGTGTTCATAAATACGATGATATCATTTCTGTCGAAAATTTACTCCTTGCGTGGAAAGAATTTTTAGTGGGTAAAACTAAAAAGACAGATGTACAAGAGTTTCAACTGAGACTTTCAGATAATATTTTTGATTTACAATATGATTTGAAAAACAAGGTGTATTCACATAGCAAGTATTTTGCTTTTAAGGTGAATGACCCAAAACCGAGGGATATACATAAAGCCAGTGTGAGAGATAGATTACTTCACCATGCTATTTATAGGATTTTATATCCTTTTTTCAATAATACTTTTATCGCCGATTCTTTTTCTTGCAGATTAGGGAAAGGGACTCACAGAGCAGTAAAAAGATTGAATTATTTTTACGGAAAAGTCTCTAAGAATAATACGAAACAGGTTTGGGCTTTGAAATGTGATATAAGAAAGTTTTTTGACTCTATCAATCACGAAATACTTTTGAGTATTTTAGACTCGTATATTGAGGATAAAGAAATTATGGAACTTTTAAGGAAAATAATATCTAGTTTTTATAAAAAAGAAGTTGGATGTGGTTTACCACTGGGGAATCTCACTTCACAACTTTTCGTAAATATTTATATGAATGTTTTTGATCAGTTTGTTAAGCATAAAATAAGGGCGAAGTACTATATAAGATATTCAGATGATTTTATTATTTTGTCAGATAACAAGAAGTGGCTTGAGGGTATTTTAATAGAGATAAATAGATTTCTCTCGGATAGATTAAAGTTATCTTTACATCCAAATAAGGTTTATATCAAGACATTTTCTTCTGGTGTAGATTTTTTGGGCTGGATTAACTTTGCAGATTTTAAAATATTGAGAAAGAGTACAAAAAAGAGAATGTTTAGGGGCCTTTTAGAAAAAGGATTTAAAAAAGAATCTGTACAATCTTATCTTGGGCTTTTGAGCCACGGGAATGAATATAAGACAAGAAGTAAAATCACGTCTTCTCTCATAGAATAATTATGCTATTATTAATCCAAATATGATCAAAGAAATTTTAGAAAATTCAATAAAAATAGCCCTTTGGGAGCTTAAGATAGAAGAGGCCAAAATCCCTAAGATAAATCTAGAACACCCAGAAGATTCTTCTCGTGGTGATTATTCTACAAATATCGCCATGGTGCTTGCTAAGGCTGTAGCTCAAAATCCTAGAGAGTTGGCAGAAAAAATAGTTGCTGAAATAAATGATAATAAACCGAAGGAAATAAAAAATGTCGAAATGGCTGGCCCTGGCTTTATAAATTTCTTTTTGTCTGACTCCTTTTTTGCTGAACAAATAAAAAACATTTTAAAATCCGAAAAAACTTTTGGGAATAATAAAAAACTAAAAGGTCAGAAGACTGTTATCGAATATACTGATCCAAATCCTTTTAAAGAATTTCATATTGGGCACTTAATGAGTAATACAATAGGGGAAAGTGTCTCTAGAATTATTGAGGCGAACGGATCAAAGATCATTCGTGCTTGTTATCAAGGTGACGTCGGCCTTCATGTAGCGAAAACAATTTGGGGTGTACAGAAAATGATTTCAGAAGACTCTAAAAACAAAAAAAAGTTTTTTGATATAAAACAGGGTTCTGCTTTGTGGGGTAAGACATATGCGGTAGGAGCGAAAGCGTATGAAGCGGATGAACAAGCTAAAAAAGAAGTTACGGAGATAAATAAAAAAGTTTATACGAAGTCTGATAAAGAAGTAAATAAGATCTATACAGCAGGTAGGAAAGCATCTCTTAATGCTTTTGATAAGATGTATAAAATATTAGATACTAAATTTAATAATTTCTTTTTTGAAAGTCAGTCTACAAAATTTGGTACTGATATCGTATCAAACAATATTGATAATGGAATTTTTGAAAAGAGTAATGGTGCGGTGATTTTTAAAGGGGAGAATTATGGCCTACACACTAGAGTTTTTATAAACAGCGAAGGGCTTCCTACATATGAAGCAAAAGATCTTGGACTAGCAAAACTCAAAGACAATACTTTACATTATGATAAATCTATTATTGTCACGGCCAATGAACAGAGTGCATATTTTACGGTACTTTTGAAAGCTATGAGTTTAATCTTTCCAGATTTAGCAGAAAAAACAGAACACGTATCTCATGGTATGCTTCGTCTGCCTTCAGGGAAAATGTCTTCAAGAACAGGAGATGTAGTTTCTGCTACTTCTCTGCTTAAAGATATTGAAGATAAAGTAATAGAGAAAATGGTTGAGAGAGATATGACCAAAAAAGAAAAAACAAAAGTTGCGGAGTGGATTTCTGTTGCATCTCTCAGATATTCAATACTCAAACAAATGACCGGTAAAGATATTGTTTTTGATTTTGATAAGTCGCTTTCTTTTGAAGGGGATTCTGGTCCTTACTTACAATATTCATATGCTAGAGCAAAATCTGTTTTGAGAAAAGCGGTGAAAGAAAGAATAAAAATAAATTCTAAAAAAGTAGATGGTGAAGTTTCGGAAATAGAAAAAATACTGTATAGATTCCCAGAAATAGTAGAAAGAGCAGGTGAGGAATATGCACCAAACTATATTGCTACATATTTAATACAGCTCTCATCTGCCTTTAATGGATATTATGCGAATAATAAAATTGTAGATAAAGAAGACAAAAATTCTGCATATAGACTCGCCATTACAAAAGTATTCACTATTGTTTTGAAGAATGGTTTGAAACTTTTGGGTATCTCTGCTCCAGAAAAGATGTAAACTTTTTTGTTTTGACAAAATAAATAAAAGGAGTTTAATACAATACAGATTCAGTTGTACGGGTTAAGGTGATCCGTGCATTTAAAATGGAAAGGTAGGTTAGGAAATGTGTAGGACTCATAAAATGAGAAAACGTTGCCGTCTGACTAGTCATCGCCATGCGGCCCATCATGTTGATTTAAAACCTCAATCTGCAAGCAAAAAGGCTTTTAAGGAGGTTAAGCGTCGTATCATAAGGAGTTGTCATAAAGTTGAAGCTCGCATAAGGGGTTTCGAAATAAGAAAACATTCGCCGAATTATGGGGCTCTGGATAAGCTCTTTAAAAAAGCGGTATCTGTGAGTGTCGACGAAGGTGGGGAACTTTTGATAATAAATATCCCTCAATACTGATTGAGTGTACGAACCCGGCTTAGGTAAGCCGGGTTTTTCTTTGCCTCTTTTTCTATTTCACTAAATTTGCTACAATTCACCCATTAAAGTTTTTGCCAACGTTTTTGAAATGATGGTTGCTTAGATGGTCATACTTTTTAATGATATTACAGCTTAAAAGCAATTTCATATAAAAACAAAAACATTTCATTGGCAAAAATTTTGTTAGGGTGAACCCGTTAAAGTTTTTGCCAATGTTTATTAAAAATGTTATGTATATATTGCATAATATTGCCGTATTACTTATGTTATAATGAGTTTGCGTTGATTAACGATAAACAATTTTTGTTGGCAAAAATTTTGTTCGGGTAAACTAAATAAAAAAATATATGGATACACCCAAAAAGAGTAAAAATGCTGAAAGAGAAGAAGAATTATTAAAATTTTGGCAGGAGAATAAAATTTTTGAAAAGACTTTAACGAAAGATTCACCAAAAGGTGAGTATGTCTTTTATGACGGACCTCCTTTTGCTACTGGTTTACCGCACTTCGGGCATATTCTTGCTGGAACAATGAAAGATTTTGTGGGCAGATATAAAACAATGAGAGGATACCATGTTCCAAGAAGATGGGGTTGGGATTGTCACGGTCTTCCTGTAGAAAATATTGTTCAAGATGAGATTGGTTTGAAATCAAAAAAAGATATTGAAGATTTTGGTTTAGAAAAATTCAATGATACCGCAAGAAGCAAAGTTTTTACATATGTAGATGATTGGAAAAAGATTGTTCCAAGAATGGGCCGTTTTGTAGATATGGAGAATGACTACAAGACGCTAAATCCGAGCTATACAGAAAGTGTTTGGTGGGCCTTTAAAAAATTACAGGATAAAGGATTGATTTACGAAGGTTTTAAATCAATGCATCTTTGTCCACAGTGTGGAACGACTCTTTCAAACTTTGAGGTAGGGCAGGGATATAAAGATATTACTGATATTTCAGTAACAGCTAAATTTGAATTGATAGATGAGCCAGGAACATTTTTCCTTGCATGGACAACAACCCCTTGGACTCTTCCTGGTAACGTGGCTTTAGCTATAAATTCTGAAATTGATTATGTTAAAATTGTTGAAGTAGCGAAAACTACTATTGGTGAATCTAATGGCAGATATGATTTACCAAGTGGAGAAAAATATATTTTAGCCAAGGCAATTTTTGCAAAAGAATCTCAGAAACTTACACCAGATGGATCATCAGAAGTATACATCTATAACAATAAAAATTATAAAATATTAGAAACTTTTATTGGAGAAAAAATAGTTGGTAAATCATACAAACCACTTTTTGATTATTACAATAACGACAAACTTAAAAACAGAGAAAATGGTTTTAAGGTATATTCTGCAAGTTTTGTAACTACTGAAGATGGTACTGGTATTGTGCATATTGCACCGGCTTTTGGAGAAGACGATATGAATCTTGGAAAAGAAAAGAAACTTCCTTTTATCCAACATGTAAATATGGCTGGAGAATTTACTCCAGAAGTTTTTGACTTTGCAGGACAAAAAGTAAAACCAAAAGACGATCACCAGAAAGCAGATATTGATGTTATTAAATTTTTAGCAGGTAAAAATTCTCTATATGCAAAAGAAAAATTTACTCACTCATATCCTCATTGTTGGAGATGTGATACACCACTCCTAAACTACGCGACAAGCTCTTGGTTTGTTGAGGTTACAAAAATAAAAAATGATCTTATAGAAGCAAATAATAAAATCGGATGGGTACCGAAAGAAATAGGAGAGGGAAGATTTGGTAAGTGGCTTGAGAATGTTCGTGACTGGTCTATTTCTCGTTCTAGATTCTGGGGCGCTCCTTTACCTGTGTGGAGATGTGAAAAATGTAAGGGTAATCATTTTGTGGGTTCAATAGAAGATATTAAAAAACAAACAACAAGAAATAATAAATTCTTGGTTGTTCGTCATGGCGAAGCAGAAAGTAATGTTCTAGGTATTTTAAGTTCAAATCCAAAAGTAAATCATTCTCTTACACAAAATGGTAAAGATCAGGCTGTGGAAGCAGGGGACAAACTCAAAGATACAAAAGTAGATATTATTTATTGTTCTCCTTTTGTAAGAACAAAAGAAACAGCAGAGCTTATTGCAAAACAGATTGGATATCCTGTGGAAAAAATAGTTTTTGATGAAAGACTTCATGAAATATATGTCGGTGTTCTTGATGGTAAACCAGATGCAGAATATCAAGCATTCTTTGAATCAAGAGGTGCGAAGTTTTGGAAGACTCCAGAAGGAGGGGAGAACTATACTACTGTAAAAAACAGAATGACTGATTTTCTTTATGATATAAATTCTAAAAATGAAGGTAAGAATATTTTAATTGTTTCCCACAATACACCTATCTGGCTTATGTTTGGTGGTGCTTCTGGTATGACACCAGAGCAACTTATGGCGATGAGAGAAGCCGGTAAACCTTTTATTTATAACGCAGAAGTAAAAGAGCTTGAATTTGCAGCTATTCCTCACAATAGAAATTACGAATTAGATTTACACAGACCATTTATCGATGAGCTTATTTTGCCGTGTAAATGTGGTGGAGAAATGAAGCGCATCCCAGAAGTTTTTGATTGTTGGTTTGAATCAGGCTCAATGCCGTTTGCACAGTCTCATTATCCATTTGAGAATTTAGATAAATTTAATCCAGAAAAAGGTATTGGTTTCCCAGCAGACTTTATCGCCGAAGGAGTAGATCAAACTAGAGGATGGTTTTATTCTATGCTTGTCCTTTCTGTTGCTTTGTTTGGTGAATCTTCTTATAAAAATGTTGTTGTAAATGGAATTGTTCTCGCTGAAGATGGGCAGAAGATGGCGAAGAGATTAAAAAATTATACTCCACCTATGGAGTTGGCAGATAAATTTAGCGCAGATGCAATGAGATATTACTTATTGTCTTCAAGTGTTATGAAAGCTGAAGATTTGAAATTCTCAGATGAAGGAGTAGATGAAGTCGTAAAAAAAGTAATTATGAGGCTTCAAAATGTTCATTCTTTCTACGAAATGTACGGAGGAAAAGATTTGAAAGAAAAAGTTGGAAATTCTCTCAATGTTTTGGATAAGTGGATTCTTGCACGATTGAAAGAAACAGCAACACAGATGACAAAGTCTACAGAAAAATATGAGCTTGATAGAGCAACCTGGCCTATAGCTGACTTTATTGAAGATCTTTCCACTTGGTTTCTAAGAAGATCAAGAGACAGATTCAAATCAGAAAATATTTCTGATAGAAATTTTGCTATAAATACAACAAAAGAAATTATTCTAAACGTTTCTAAACTTATCGCTCCATCAATGCCTTTTTTGGCTGAAGATTTGTATAAGAAAATTGGAGGAGAAAAAGAAAGCGTACATTTAGAAGCTTGGCCAGATGAATTTGTAGGGGAACTTACAAAAGAAGAAGTCGAGACAATAGAAAATATGAAGGACGTCAGAAATGCTGTTTCTCTCGGGTTAGAATCTAGAGCAAAATCTGGAATTAAAGTCAGACAACCTTTAGCTAAAATACAAATTCAAAGTGAAAAGCTAAAAGGCAAACAGGAATACTTAGATTTGATTAAAGATGAAGTAAATGTGAAAGAAGCGATCACAGACAAAAGTATTTCTGAATTGGTAGTGCTTGATACAAATATTACTCCAGACTTAAAAGATGAAGGGGATATAAGAGATTTAATTAGAAGTATTCAAGAAGAAAGAAAGAATAAAAAACTAAGTCCAAATGATTTGATTGGACTTACTGTAGATACTAATGATATTGGCAAGAGTCTTGTAGAAAAGTTTAAAGATGAAATAGTTAGGGTTACAAATGTTAAGGATATTTCTTTCGGCCCAAACATTCAAGAAAACTCACCCGGTATTTTTATCAAGTTCTTAGTTTAGTATCTTAACCTCTAAGCGAGTTTTTACTTTTTAAAAATATTACGGAGCAAAATTTCTAGCAAGAAATTTTGCGAGTATAGAAGAAATTTTTTGACGAAAAAATTTCTATCGTGTTTTTAAAAAGTAAAACTGAGCGACTTTTATGCATCACATTTATACAACCGAAGCTATTCTTATAAAAAGTGTCCCGATAGGGGAGGCTAATCGTCTTTACTTTTTACTCACCAAAGATCTTGGGCTTATCAGAGCTACTGCACAGAGTGTAAGATCTCCAAAATCAAAACTAAACGGACACCTCCAGGTTTTTTGTCTTGTAAAAATTTCTGTTGTAAAAGGTAAAGATATTTGGCGTATTACTAGTGTTGAATCTATATTACAAAATGGCCTTATTAGACACGTTGGCAAACTTTCTGTTTTACACAATATTTCAAAACTTTTTCTTAGACTTGTTCATGGAGAAGAAAAGAACGAGGAGCTTTTTGAGTCTGTAAAATCAGCCTATATCATCTGTCGTGACGCTGATTTGTCTCATGAGGAGCTTAGACTTACAGAAATACTTACCGTTCTTAGAATGATGCATTTTCTAGGGTATATCAAAAAAACAGAAGGCCTTTCTTCTTTTGCAGAGGGTACAAATATTACTCCAGAAATTTTAGAAAATTTTAGTAAAAACAAAAAACAAGCGATTCTAGAAATCAACAATGCACTTAAGGAAACGCACTTGTAATTATGGTATAATATTTGGACATTATGTTTTATCCAAACGAAGAAGAAAAAAGAAATAAGCTTGAAGATATAAAGAAGAGTCTTTATTCTCGTGACAATGCCTCCATGTCTTCTAAAAGGAGACACTCTTTAGGTTCAGATATTGTAAAAGCAAATACAGAATGGTCTGAAGATGATTTAAAAAAGGAGTCTGATTTTAAACTACCTTACAAAAATATTTTTCTTGTAGCTATTATCTTTTTTGTTTTTGCTATAGGTTTTGCTTCTTACAAATTTTTCATTTCCGGGAATATGATTTCTGGTGATAATGTAGATATTATTATTCGTGGACCAGTATCTATCGCTGGTGGGGAAGTATTGCCACTTGATGTTGAAGTAAAGAACAAAAACAATGTGGATTTGAAAGTTGTAGATCTTAAAATACTGTATCCAGATGGTACAAGAAGCCCAGAAGATCTTTCAGCGCCTCTCATAAGATACAGTGACCTTTTAGGCGATATAAATACAGGCAAAAGTGTTAACGTCTATTAAAATCTGTTTTATTTGGTGAGGAAAATGTAAAAAAGGAGGTAAAATTTACCGTTGAGTATAGAGTCCCTGGTTCTAATGCTATTTTTTATAAAGAAAAAGTTTACACTGTTCTTATAAGTTCATCTCCTATCAATATGAAAGTCCTTGGGGTGGGCGAGATTAGCGCCAATCAAAAAACAGATTTTACTATTGAGATAGAATCAAATTCTTTGTCTGTAATTAATAATCTTATTTTAAAGGCGGATTATCCTTTTGGTTTTGATTATATTTCTGCCGCACCGAAACCAAGTTCTGTTGATAATAGTATTTGGACTATAGGTGATCTTGAACCTGGAGCGAAGAGGACGATTAAACTTTCTGGTTCTGTAAATGGACAAGATGGCGAAGAAAGAGTTTTTAAATTCACTGTTGGTACACCAGATAAGCTAGATGACAAGACAATAAACACGGCTTTTTCAGTTTATACAGCCAATGTTTCAATTAAAAAACCTTTTCTTGGTGTTAATTTATTTATAAATGGAGATTCAGCTAAAGAAGTTGTTGTTAATAGTGGAAGTAAGATAAGTGCTGATTTATCATGGCAAAATAATTTGGTAAGTAATGTTTATGATGTATCGATAAAAGTTAAGCTCAGTGGTCCGATTTTGGATAAAACTACAGTTTATACCGAGCAAGGTTTTTATAATTCATCAGACAATACAATTACTTTTGATAAACAAAAAGATAAAGCTTTTGCTTTAGTAGAACCAGGGTATCAGGGTGAAACAGGTTTTGTTTTTTCATTGTTTGGTCCTCAGTCTCAGACCGGATTATCATTTAATAATCCAGAAGTTGGTATGGATATAAGTGTCTTTGGTAATCGTGTAGAGGGAAGTGGGGTTTCTCAGGAACTTCTTTATTCAGCTTCTAAAAAGATAAAGGTTGCCTCAGTCCTCAGACTTACTTTTCGTGGTCTTAGGTCTCTTGGACCTTTTGCAAATACTGGCCCTGTGCCTCAAGTTGCCGAACAGGAAACTACATATACTGTTACATGGTCTGCTACAAATTATATAAATGATGTAAACAATGCAAAGGTTGTCGCCGTTTTGCCGGCTTATGTTAAATGGAACGAACTTACAAGTCCTTCTATTGAAAAGCTTGATTATAATTCTTCAACAAATGAGGTAACTTGGAATATCGGAGGAATAAAAGCAGGAACAGGATTAACTTATTATCCAAGAGAGGTTTCATTTAATCTTTCTTTTACACCAAGCTTAAGTCAGGTTGGCGAGGCACCAGAAATTTTGGGGCAAGCTACAATTACTGGTACAGATTCATTTACGAATACTGAGGTTGGTGAGACAAAAGCCCATGTAACTACAGAGATTGTGACAGATCCAAATTATGAGCCTGGCAAGGGTAAAGTTTCCCAATAATTTGCTAAAAATTTAATTTTAGCTATTATTTGATTTATAAGTATTAAAAGCAAAGGCAAAGAGGATAAAATCTTTTCGAGGTCTCTCCTTAAGGAGGAGTCTGCGACGGGGAAAGGTGAGTCCTCGGGGAGCTAATAAAATCAATCATGGCAAAACCAGAAAAAACAGTAGAACAGTTAAAAATGGAAAATATTATTTCTCTTTGTAAAAGAAGGGGGTTTATTTTTCAAGGATCTGAAATATACGGTGGACTAGCTGGTACTTGGGATTACGGACCACTCGGCGTCACTTTAAAAAATAATGTAAAAGACTATTGGTGGAAGAAATTTGTTACTGATAGGGAAGATATGTATGGTATGGATGCGGCTATTCTTATGAATCAAAATGTTTGGAAAGCAACAGGACACGTTGGTGGTTTTTCTGATCCGCTTTCTGAATGTAAAAAATGTAAAAAAAGATTTCGTACGGATCAACTTCCAGACAAAAAGAAGTGTCCAGATTGTGGCGGAGAAATGGGAGAAGAAAGACAGTTTAATATGCTTTTTAAGACAAATGTCGGTGCGATAGCAGACGATACTTCTGTATCATATTTGAGACCAGAAACCGCACAGGGTATGTTTGTAAACTATAAAAATATTATAGACTCATTCCACCCTAAACTTCCTTTTGGTATGGCTCAGATAGGTAAGGCGTTTAGAAATGAAATCGCTCCTAGAGATTTTACATTTAGATCAAGAGAGTTTGAGCAAATGGAAATAGAGTACCTTATAAAACCAGAGACTTGGAAAGAAATTTTTGAGCACTTTAGAACAGAAATGCTTGATTGGATAAAAGAAATTGGTCTTAAACAAGAAAATGTTTATGAGCACGAAATTCCAGACGAAGACAGAGCCTTCTATTCAAAGAGAACCATCGATTTCGAATTTGATTTTCCTTTTGGAAGAAATGAATTATATGGTTTGGCATACAGAACAGACTATGATTTAAGCAGGCATTCAAAGTCTAGTGGAATAGATTTAATATACGTAGATGAAGAAACAAGAGAAAAGATTACTCCGCATTGTATTGAACCTTCTTTAGGGGTAGACAGGACAGTGTTGGCTATTCTTACTTCCGCTTACACAGAAGACGAACTCGGAGGAGAGAAGAGAACATATTTGAAATTTGTTCCTAAAATGGCCCCAGTAAAAATTGCAGTATTTCCACTTTTAAAAAATAAACCACAACTCGTAGAAAAGGCAAGAGAGGTATATCAAAATCTTAAAAAAGAATTCGGTTTAGTAGAATTTGATGATAATGGAAATATTGGTAAGAGATATAGAAGACAGGATGAAATAGGTACACCATATTGTGTGACAGTAGACTTCGATACTTTGGAGAAAGATAGTGCTGTAACTGTGAGAGACAGAGATACCGGTAAGCAGGAGAGAATAGAAGTTTCCAAACTTACAGATTATTTAAAAGAGAAACTATCATAAATATCAAGAATGAAACAAAAATACCGAAATACGCCATGGCGTATCTCGGTATTTTTGTTTGACATATGCCTATAGTAATGTTAACGTCTTAAACGAACACGTCGTTCATTTGACTAGATTATACGTAAATAAAAGGAGATGAGTATGCTGATAAGAGAAGTGGGGACTTTCTATGTATCTTTCCAAGCTGAGAACACTAATGGTTTCTGTTCACAGTCAGTTGATGGTGCTAGGATGCTGGTGGGGCAGTCTCTACTTGTATTACCAGACGGAACAATCATTGCTGCACCCCATAAGAATTTTAAGCTGCTGGCTGTTGATTGCAAAATTGACATGGCTCGCGGAAAGAATTCAGAATCTTTTTCAATGTTCAAAGAATTTATGGGAGTTGAAAACGGTTTCATTAGGTCTTCATCACTTGATCCTGTTCATGATTTCGAGTTGATCTTTACTAGTGAGAAGTTCGGGGAACAGAAATTGATCCTAAGTCCAGACGGATTACTTTGTGTGGAAAGTCTCTATAATTTTTCCAACGAAGTCGGTCCGATGGATGAAGTGCCGATAAGCTGAAGATTTTTATCAGCCTTAGATAGCCGTGAATTTCGCGGCTGTTTTTTTATGTATTTTTTTGCTATATTGAATAGATGAATCCCGTTAGAGACCGCGGTCGCTTGTTTGATAATAACGAGGATTTATTTTTTGAATTAAGCTTATTAAAATAATAATTAGATAAGGGGTGGTAAAGACCGCGACCTGTCTCTAAACGGGATGAATTACAAAAGAAAAGTTTTAAAAAATGGTTTAAGAATTATTACCGTTCCAATGAAGGAGAATCCTACAGCTACCGTTCTTGTGCTTGTAGAAGCGGGGTCTAAGTATGAGAACAAAGAGAATAATGGACTCTCTCATTTCTTGGAACATACATGTTTTAAGGGCACAATTAAAAGACCAACATCAGCAACAATCACGAATGAGTTAGATGGGATTGGTGCACATTACAACGCTTTTACTTCACAAGAATTTACGGGATATTATGCAAAAGCAGATTATAAAAATTTAGATAAAATATTAGATGTTGTCTCTGATTTATATTTAAACCCAGTTTTTGATGAAAAAGAAATAGAAAAGGAAAGGGGGGTTATTATTGAAGAGATAAATATGTATAAGGATTTGCCTCAGGCAATAGTTCAAGAAGAATTTTCAAAACTTCTCTATGGAGATGTTCCAGCCGGTTGGCCTGTTATTGGTTCGAAAGAAAACATCCTTAAAATGAGACGGACAGATTTCATTGATTATAGAAATAAACATTATGTTGCGAACGCCACTACAGTAATTGTAGCAGGAAAATTTGATGATAAGGTAATTACAAAGAAAATATCAAAAGCCTTTGCTGATATAGGTAAATGGAAGAAAGGGGAGAAGAAGAAAGTTGTGGAGTCACAGAAAGAGCCACAGATATCTTTGTATTATAAAGATACAGATCAAACACACATGGTTATTGGTGTTCGTGCTTTTGATACATATAGCAAATACAATTCTGTGTTGAATATTATTCAAGGGGTTCTTTCTGGTGGTATGAGCTCTCGTCTTTTTCAGAAAATGAGAGATGAAATGGGAATTTGCTACTATGTTAGAGCAGAGAAAGATGCTTCTACGGATCATGGAAATTTCGCAGTTTCAGCTGGTGTGGATAGCAAGAGAGTAAAAGATGCTATCGCTGCAATATTAAATGAATTTAAGAAATTAAAAACAGAATTAGTAGGTGAGGAAGAGCTTAATAAAGTAAAACAATATTTGATAGGTAGTATGCGTTTAGGATTAGAATCATCTGATGATATTGCGGGATTCTTTGGTCATCAGGAAATTCTTAGAAAACCTATTAAAAATACAGAGGATATTATAAAAGAGATAAAGTCTGTAAAAGCAGAGGACATTAAGTATTTGGCTGAGAAAATATTTAGAAATGAGGTTCTTAATCTTTCTATTGTTGGCAAATTTAAGGAAAAACAGGAATTCATTAATATTCTAAAGTTTTAGTCAGATCGGGATTGCAATTTATAAAATCTTGTGCTAATCTTACGCCCATGAGTAAAAAGTCAATAAATCCAAAAACAGAAGGGGAAAAAGTATATGAATTAGGATATCATATCATTTCTACTGTAGCAGAAGAGGGTATACCAGCTGAGGTTGATAAGATCAAGGCTATTCTTAACAAAGAAAAGGCTGTTGTTATATCTGAAGAAGCTCCTAAATTAAGACCTCTAGCATATAAAATTAAAAAAGCTTTCGGTGGACAATACAAAACTTTCGAAAAAGCTTATTTTGGTTGGGTAAAGTTTGCTTTAAATGAAGGTGCAGATATCGCAAATGTAGATAGCGCATTAAAGGCAAGCGATACAGTTCTTAGATATATTTTGGTAAAAACTATTAAAGAAAACACAATGTATTCTCCTAAGATTACTGTTTTCTCAGACAAGGAGAGCAAAATTAAAGTTCTTACACACAAAGAACCAAAAGAAGCTAAAACAGCTTCAATTGAAGAGATTGATAAATCTATAGACGACCTAGTTTTAGATGCAACAGAAGAAGTTAAAATTTAATTAATATAAAATATGAATTTAAACAGAGCTCTAATTTTTGGTAATTTAACAAAAGATCCAGAATTGAAATCACTTCCTTCTGGAACAAAAGTTACTTCTTTTGGTGTTGCCACAAATAGAACCTGGAAAGATAAGAACGGTGCGAAGCAAGAAGAGGTTACATTCCACAACGTAGTTGCGTTTGGAAAACAAGCTGAAGTTCTCGCACAGTATATGAAGAAAGGGAAGAGTATCTTCGTAGAAGGTAGAATTACAAATAGATCTTGGGATGATAAAGACGGAACAAAGAAATACAGATCAGAAATAACTCTTGAGAATTTCCAATTTGGTCCTAGCGCCCCTGGTGCAGGAGGATACCAAGCCTCAGATACCTCAAGTAAAGAGGCTTCACCTTCAAAAAGCAAAGCTCCAGAAATGGATACAATAGAATATCCAACAGAAGAAATTAATCCAGAAGACATACCTTTTTAAAAAATAAATTATAAATCAAATGAAACAGTGTTTTTTCTCACAAAATAATATAAAACAAATAGACTACAAAGATGTAGAGCTTCTTAAGAAGTTCCTAAATCCTCATGCAAGAGTACAAGGAAAGAAGAAGACTTACGTTTGCGCCAAGAGCCAAAGACAGCTTTCTCAAGCTGTTAAGAGAGCAAGATATATGGCCCTTTTGCCTTATATTGCTAGATAGTTTTAAGTAAGGTTAATCTAATTATAGAAATCTATGGGAATGCTAGAATACAGTGATATTGTAGAGAGAAAGGTTATTGTATATGAGGGACAACCTCTAGAAGTTTTGAGTTCCCATGTTTTTAGAAAACAACAGAGAAAGCCAGTAAATGCTACTAAGTTAAGAAATATGATGACGGGTAAGATTACTGAAATTTCTTTCCACCAATCAGAAAAAGTAGAAGAAGCTGATATTCAATACAAAGACGCAAAGTTTATGTATAAGAATAAGGGGGAGTTTTGGTTCTGTGATCCTACAAACCCAGCAAATAGATTTGAATTAGATGAAGATCTTATTGGTACTCCAGCAAAGTTTATGAAAGTAAATTCTTTGGTTGAGACAATGATTTTTGATGAAAAAGTTATCGGTGTGAAGCTTCCTATAAAAGTTGAACTTAAAGTCACAGAAGCTCCTCCTGCAGTAAAAGGGGATACATCTACCGGTGGTAACAAACAAATTACATTAGAGAGTGGCGCTGTTATAAACGCTCCATTGTTTATAAAAGAAGGTGAGCTTATTTCAGTAAATACAACAACAGGGGAGTATTGTGGAAGGGTAAATAATTAAAGGCTCGCTCGATTTCTCTTTTTAAAAACACGATAAAAATACCGCCGTCGCGGTATTTTTTCTATACTCACTAAATTTCTTGCTAGAAATTTCGCTCCGTAATATTTTTAAAAAGTGAAACCTCGTTCGCTTACGGCAGAGCAGAAAAAAGTCGGAGGTCTCTCCTTGAAGAGGAGTC
>CAIPUJ010000063.1 GCA_903868205.1 uncultured bacterium
AAAATAACATGACAATAGAAAACCCACCAATAGATCATAATGAAGAAAGAGAACTCACAGAAGAAACACCAAGACAAGAATTTGATTTTGAAAATGGTTGGAAAGATATTATTAAAGAAAGAATACAAAAGATAAATGATGCTAAAACTAGGTTAGAAGAATTACAAAAACAAGTTGAAGCGTGGGGAGACTCATCACCTCAGGATCATACAGATATTAATAAGCTAGTCCAGACAATTGAAGAAGAAAAAAAGTCTGCGCTAGAGGAAATTAATCTTAGGTTTGATATATTGAAAGCAGGAGTTATGCAAGAGACAGAAATAAAGTCTGAATCAGGAAATGTTTATAAACCGGAAGACGTTGCCCAAACTATTGATAAAGTTAGAGGTGAAATTTTAAATAGCGGATCAGCTAATTTGCAATTTGTTACAAGGGCTAATAATTTAAGATCTAGGGTATCTGAAGTGGTAGAATTATATTTTGAAATCAATAAGTAAATAAAATGAAGAAAAGAACCCATAAATATATTTTTGTAGTAGGAGGTGTTATGTCAGGAGTCGGTAAGGGTATCACTACTTCATCTATTGGGGCCCTTCTTCAAGCAAAAGGTTTTGGTGTAAATCTATTAAAAGTTGATCCATATTTAAATGTAGATGCTGGAACAATGAATCCTACTGAACACGGAGAAGTCTTCGTATTAAATTCTGGTCTTGAGACAGATCAAGATATGGGGAATTATGAAAGATTTTTAAATCGTGATCTTACAGGAGACGACTATATTACTTCCGGCATGGTTTACAAACACGTTATCGAAGCAGAAAGGGCTCTAAAATATGGCGGGCATTGTGTTGAGGCTATTCCGCACATAAGAGATGAAATAATTCATAGATTTGAAAAGTCTGCGAAAGCAAATAAATCAGATATTACAGTTGTAGAAATTGGTGGGACAGTCGGTGATTATCAAAACATTATGTTTATAGAAGCCGCCCGTGTAATGAAAGTAAAATATCCAAATGATGTTGCTTTTGTGATGGTTAGCTTTATGCCCGTACCCCATACTCTTGGTGAAATGAAATCTAAACCAACTCAAAATGCTTTGAGACAACTTAATTCATATGGAGTAAATGCAGATATAATCATAGCAAGAAGTGAAACCCCTATGGATCATAAGAGAAAAGAAAAGATTGCTGTATCTTGTAGCTTACCTGTAGAAAATATTATTTCTGCACCAGACATAGAAAGCGTATTTGACGTGCCAATAAATTTTGAGAAGGATAATATAAGTAAAATACTTTTGAAACTTCTACACTTGAGAGAAAAGAAAAATACCCCTGGTATAGTAGAATGGATTAAGTTTGCTAATAGTGTAAAAAATACAAAAGATACAGTAGATATCGCTATAGTTGGAAAATATTTTAATACTGGAGACTTTGTTCTTACAGATGCATATGTTTCTGTGCTTGAAGCTATAAAATATTCTGCATATAAGCTAGGTAGAAAAGCAAAGATTCACACTGTGAATTCTAGAGATTTTGAAAAGGCTGATTTGAAGGCTTCTGATTTTAAGGTATTAGACAAATATGACGGAATCATTGTTCCTGGAGGTTTTGGAGAATCTGGAATAGAAGGGAAGCTTGCTGTTATAAAATATGCTAGAGAAAAAAAGATTCCCTACTTTGGTCTTTGTTATGGTATGCAACTTATGGTCATAGAATATGCAAGAAATGTTCTTGGTCTTAAGGATGCAAATACTGCTGAGATAAATGTAAATTCAAATTCTCTCGTTATAGATATAATGCCTGATCAAAAGAAAAAGCTTGAAGAATTAAATTATGGTGGAAGTATGAGACTTGGTTCATATAATGCGCATATTGAAAAAGGAACTGTCGCTTATGAAGCATATAAACAAGAGATAGTTCAGGAAAGACACAGACATAGATATGAAGTAAATCCTGAATTCATTAAAAAGATTACAGATGCTGGATTAGTATTTTCTGGTAAATCTCCGAATGGTGTTCTTATGGAAATAGCAGAATTACCTAAAAAAGTTCACCCATTTTTCTTAGGTACACAATTCCATCCGGAATTCTTAGCTAGACCTTTAGCACCACATCCACTTTTTACAGAGTTTATAAGGGAGGCGATTCACCCAAGAAAATTTTTGCCGATGAAAAAATCAAAATCTTAATTTTTTCGGTATCTGCTTTAGGCAGATACGTCGGCAAAAACTTTAAAGGGTAAAAAGAAAATCGAAATAATTCTATTTGACATATCAAGTGTAAATATATAGTATCTATCTTAGATCTTAGTACTAAGGGGAATAAAAATAAAGGAAATTGTCAGATGAAAAAAACTTCAGAAGTAGTCCTAGATGAGAGAAAAAAAATCTTAGACGGTGCAGTAGATGCTTTTTTTGTGGCCATGCTTGCCGGTTATACACGTAACTACAAAGCTTCTGGCTTAAGAGTTTTAGAAAAAAAAGGCAAAAACAAACATAAGGTCACTGTGCATTTTGATGGATACAAAATCGAAGACAAGTGGAATACTTTTCCAAACTCACAATGTTCAGAAGGCGTAACCACCATTTATTTTAATGGTTCTCCGGTTTGGCGGATGCATTATGGGGGAAATTACTCAGAAGCGGTGATCCCTTTTCTTAAAATGGTTCTAGCTTCTAGTTATAACGTAAGAAGTTTCAGAGGGGGACGTGGCCCATTTATACGAGCTAACACAGAATACGAGTACCATAATAACCCATTAGGAGATTTTTATAAGTTTAGCGGGCAGGAAAAAATTCTCGACGCAAAAACAAAAAAACTCCTTGGTTACCATGATTACTTTGGAATGACCCTTATCTAAAGGATGTCGTCAAAATCAAAAACTGCTTTCAGAAATGGAAGCGGTTTTCTTTTTATCTCCTATTCCTCAAAGCATTTTTAATAGTCTCTGGATCAGAATATTCTAATTCTGCACCTGTAGAAAGTCCGCGTCCTAGCTCATCTACTTTAATATTATATTTTTCTGTAAGAGGGGAAAGGGCTTTTTTCAAATATTCTGCAGTGTATTCTCCTTCCGAATTTGCATCAAGACCAAGTATTATTTCTTTGAGGCCCTTCTCTGCATTTCTACTTACAAAAGAAATCAATTCTTTAAGTCTAATCTTTGTTTCTGGGGTCTTGTCTAATATAGGTATCAAACCGCCCAAAACAAAATATCTGCCATCAAACGAATGACTTTTTTCTATATTTTCTAAATCAACATCTTGGCCGACTATCATAAGCTGAGAAATATCTCTATGAGAATCTGAACAAATATTACAAATGTTATTTGTGCTATTTTCGTGCTTAGCGAAATATCTTTTACATTCGTGACACATTTCAATTTCACTTCTTAATTCAGAAATTTCTTTTTTAAATTCTTCTATATATCCAGAGTGTCTAGTAATAAGGAAGTATACAAATCTTCTGGCTTGTTTGGGACCAATACCAGGGAAGTCTGAAAATATTTTTATTAATCTATCTATGCTGTTCATTTACCCTAGAAAATTTTTGCCAATAAAATTGTTTATTTCGACTTTTATATTACTAAATTATATCACGATATTCTTGCCTTAAAATGCGCAGTTTTTTATCCAATTTTAATAAACATTGGCAAAAACTTTAATGGGTGAATTTGTATTTGTCATTCCCGCGCAGGCGGGAATCCAGCGAATGTTTATTTTTACCAAGGACTCACCTTTTCCCGTCGCAGACTCCTCCTCAAGGAGAGACCTTTGTAAAAATAACTAAAATCCTCCATCTCCATTAAATTCTCCGAAATCATTTTTATCCATTGAAAGGAAAGAGGATTTATCTGCGTCGAAGTATAATTCTATTTTACCAGTAGGTCCGTTTCTATGTTTTTCAATCATTATCTCTGTGATTTGCTTTTTACCAGCACCATCATCATTTTGTTCCCTATGAATAAACATAACAACATCGGCGTCCTGCTCAATAGAACCAGAGTCTCTAAGGTCAGAAAGTCTTGGTTTACCTCCTCTTTGTTCCACCGCACGAGAAAGCTGTGAAAGAGCAATAACAGGAATATCGAATTCTTTTGCTAATTGTTTAAGAGATCTGGAGATTTCAGTGATTTGTTGCACTACATTGTCATTATTCTTGCTCTGCACTGGGGTCATAAGCTGTAAGTAGTCAATAACCACGAGCCCAAGCTTCTTTTCGTGCTTTAATCTTCTTACGACAGAACGAATCTTAAGAATATTGTTTGCGGCCTGGTCGTCTATAAAAATAGGTGCTTTTGAAAGTGGTTCAAGACAAGAACGAATCTTTTCAAATTCTGTATCAAGAGTAAGTTTACCTGTTCTTAATTTCCATGCATCAACTTTTGATTCAGCAGAAAGCATTCTGTCTACGAGCTGCTGGGTGCTCATTTCAAGAGAGAAAATAGCTGTAGGAATATTATGTCTTATTGCAGCATTTCTTACGAAGTCTAAAGCTAGGGAAGTCTTACCCACAGATGGTCTAGCTGCGAGAATAATAAGGTCTGAATTTTGGAAACCAGAAAGTTTATTATCAAGATCTTTAAAACCAGAGGGTACTCCACGAATTTCTCCTTGAGTTTTGTGTAGCCTATCAAGTCTATCCATAGCTTCTCCGAGAACATCTTTCATTTCTACAAATTTACCTGAAAGATTTGTACTTGTGACCTCGTACATTTTCTTCTCTGCTTTGTCTAAAAGTTCTGGAAGTTCATGTGTCTCATCGTATCCAAGACCAGCGATATGTTCAGCCGCTTCTATCAAGCGTCTCATTGTATGCTTCTTGTTTACTATATCCCCGTAGTGTTCAGCGTTTGAAGAAGATGGAACAGAATTTGCGAGTTCTGTAAGATATGACATTCCACCGATTCTATCTAATTCATTTCTTTCTTTTAGGAAAGAGGAAATAGTAAGAAGATCAATAGGTTCTCTACGATTATAAAGTTCTGCCATCGCAGAAAAAATAGTTTTATGTTTTTCTACATAGAAAGCTTCTTGGCGGATCATATCCATTATTTCAGGAAGTGCTTCAGGACGAAGCATAATAGAACCGATAAGTGCTCTTTCAGAATCAATATTCTGAGGTGGAATTCTTATATTCATCTTTTTATAATCTCCGGACATAAAGGCATTTTATCATTAAATTTTATAAACCCGCAATAGATAAAAAGAGTATAAAATGTGAGTAATTTGTGGAGAAGTGAAAAGGGCGTTCGCTTTGCGAACGCCCAGATATTCATTTTTATATATTAAAAAACCGCACCTCGAGAATGATGGTGCGGTCTAACGAAGCTATTTGCCTTCTTAATCCATAAATGTCTCTATCACTTATGGTCACGTCACACCTGAGAGAAGCTTATTGTGCGAACCTTTTCAGTCGCCAGCTCTTCCCCGTGGTAATTTGTATAAATACACAGCATTCTGTCAACGTGATACACAGAACACCAACTAAACTCTGATATAAGTATAGCATATATTAATTAAATGTCAAGCTATTCGTATAGGTTCAATAGCTTGGCACCACTTGATGTAATAATATCAAGATATGTCATACACAACAAATAAGAATATGCCTGGGATTAGACGTGAAGCAGCACGTCTTGTACGTAGCGGTTGGAGTGCAAGAAAAGTAGGTAGA
>CAIPUJ010000064.1 GCA_903868205.1 uncultured bacterium
GCTTACTGATTGAGCCTAATATCCTCTAGCGTTTTAACACCCTTTATCGCACTTACCCTCTTCTCATGAGGGGGGTTAATACCTTTCTCTATACATCTATCTATAGTTTCATACTCCTTATCTTCACCAACCTTATTTAACCAAGATACGATTTCTTTCTTGTATTTATATCTATTTTCTGTGTCTTTGTTTATTTTTTCATGTATTAAAAAACTAAGATCCTTCCATAAGGGCAAACCATATTCAACGGAGGATCCAGCACCTAGTATTAAAACTTTATTAATTTTGCTTCTTAGTCTCAGATTCATATATATTAGTGTTTTTAATAAAATTTTATGCCTTTTAGCACGTATTACATTTTTGTTTAATAATCAGGCAATTATCTAATTATATTTAAAAATTGTCAATAATTTCCTTTATAATAAAGCAATTCTGATGGTAATTTTTACCAAAGTATATACTATTATTTTAATTATATTGGAAACACTTTAGGATTAAATTAGATCAGACACCACTCTTTTGTATGAAGTATAGAAAATGATGACAGGAGGTTTCTCCTTCGGGTCCCCGTCCCCAAACAATAAATTATAAATAGGGACAGGGAATCTCTCCTTCGACTAAAATTTCGCCGTCTCTCAATTTTGTCTAGGCACCAGCTCGCCTATTTTTTCTGCTGAAAAAATTTGGCTCCGCTGTTCGAGTCCCTACGCAAACAAAGACTTTTGCTTGCTGTCCCCCAGCAAAATAAAACAGCCTCTAGGCCGTTTCTTATTTTGCTGGGGGACAGGGACTCGAACCCCGATTCTTCGCGCCAAAGGCGAGCGTCCTACCATTAGACGATCCCCCAATACTTTGACTGTTCCAATACAATACTAGAAAATCAGTATTTTTTCAAGCTAAAACATTATAAATTTGACAAGTACCACTTTCTATATTAATATCTTTACCAGAAACAAAAACAGAACCTTGAAAGGAATTTCTGATGCCAACAAAAATTGTGCTATTAAACAGTAAAGAAGAATTAATGGAGGGCCTAGAATTACCAATAGATGGTCCATGCTATGAGCTGAGTATAGCTCTACATCGTGGTCTAGGCTGGCCAATTGTCGGTTTACTTGATCAATCATCACCAAATCAAAAATGGCGACATGCTGCGGTTAGGAATCCAAAAGGCGGCCTTTGGGACGCCAGAGGGCCGGTTACAGAGGAAGAGTTCGGTAAACCATTTCCAGAAATGGGCTCCCCGTACATTATCATGAACATAAATGAAGATGACCTTCGTTCAATAAGAACCGTCCATGAAATTGCAGTGGAAATAATTGCAAAAATAGCCGAAGCACTGTGGCCTGAATTACCATGGATAAATGGGCAACAAGCACGTTATAAAAAATTTGCTGACGGCCTAGAAGCACTATCGCGTGAGTGCAACTTGTGGATCGGTGGTCCAGTGCCCGGTTGCCCCCCAGCAATATTTCCTGGTGGAGATAATCTAGAAAAAGGATACGTTCTGGAGCAAACAGCAGATGGACTTGGCTTCAGAATAGATCGCTACCTTGAGTAGACGACAATCACCCGGCATTTTATGTGCTGGGTGATTTTTTATTTTAGCTGATGATGAAAAAATAAGTGCAAGAGAAGCTATAAATAAAAGTAAGAAAATTATGTTAGGTAATAAGGCAAAATCTTTCAGATTAGGGTTAAGCTTTATTGGTTGGGCTATACTTTCAATTTTTACTTTTGGAATCGGTCTTCTTTGGCTTATTCCGTACATGAATGTAAGTGTAGCAAAATTCTACGACGATATAAAAGAAAAAGATATTGGTGCTGGGTTGGGTCTATAGGTCCTTCAATTGTTTTTTAAGGTGCTCAAGAGCCGCCCACAATTCCATATCCTTTGACTGGCAAATTAGATACAAACTAGGCTATACTATAGCAATGCATCCAATTAAAAAATATCCAAAGTCTACTTATATTTATAATAGTAAAAAATCAGTAGCAAAACTCATGATAGGAATATTTGTGTTAGTTTTAATTCTCACAATCCTACATTGGTTCGGGATAATTACCTGGTCATCACAGGAGCTTACTGATGCACAAACAACACCATTTGTGTTTGGATTGATTATAGTTTCAGCCTATATAACTTGGCGAGCATATTTTCGATTTGATGGTTTTATATTACTTGATAAAAGCATCGTGCAGGTAAAAACAAATATACATATTTTTAAAAACGAATACGAATACGAAGAACATAAATATTCAGACATAAAGACTATTACACTTGCTCGTCTAGAATATTTTAAAGAACACTCATATAAATTAAAGTGTACTGAGATAGATCAATTAATTGCTGAAAATGCAAATATTATGTATGAAGATGAAATTGCAAATGTTATGTACGCAGGAATCTCTATGTGGACATTCGCAAAACTTCAACCTGTCCTTATGTTTTTACTTGCTAGTGGGAATTGTCTTGTGTTTAATATAGGCACTCTCTCAAAAAAACAACTAAAAAAATTGAGTAGTATACTAGAATCAAGTAATGTCAATTTTCAATTAGATAAAAAGGTGTTCTCAAATAAACCCTGGTAACTATTAATATAAATAGCGCTCAAGTTGCGTCGTTTTGATATACTAAATTAATTAAAAATAACATTGCATGGCTTGGCCGACCATGGCTCTACCACTTGTCGCTCAGCAAAATAATAATCAGCCGAAAGGCTGTTTTATTTTACCCCTAAAATAGTATAATTATCCCCTAACCATATGCCCATACAAATAACCAACACCATTCAATCTACATATATATTTATATCAATACTTATTATTGGAATAATATTAACTTTCCGAAAAAAGACTGCGGGAGGACTTTCAATAAATCTAACCCAAGAATTAAAAGGTTTTGCTATTCTTACAATTGTTTTTGCACATATTGGTTACTATCTAGTAAGTGATAATAATTTTCTATTCCCTCTGACCATCGCCGCTGGTGTTGGAGTTAATCTTTTTTTATTTCTTTCTGGTTATGGCTTGGTAGCAAGCACTTTATCAAAAAATATATCAATACTACAATTCTATCGTCGTAGACTACCCAAGCTGTATGTACCTATGTGGCTTACAGTTTTATTTTTCTTAATTTTAGACTTTTTTGTTTTAGCAAAAACTTATAGCTTAGCAAGTATCGGCCAAACACTTTTAGGATTCTTCCCTCGTGCAGATTTATTTTTAGATATCAACTCCCCACTCTGGTATTTCACTTTCATTATTTTTTATTACTTACTATTCCCTCTTGTTTTTTATCGTAAACAACCATGGTTATCAGGAATCTTCTTGTTTATTGTGAGCTATATAGTAGTGCTTTGGAATCCAGCTTTTCTTAGCAAAGTTATACATCTATACAAATTGCATATCATAGCTTTTCCACTCGGGGTCTTTATTGCTGGTTTAGTTTTTAAATATAAAGACAATCTAAAAGAAATTTGGCAAAAAACAGAATATATAAAAATCTTTAAGAAAATAATATACTGGTGCTCCGTCGGATTATTAATCTGGATAATTTCCTATACAGCCTATCATTCAAATATAGGAGAATCCTACTGGCTGGAACAAGCGACCAGTTTGCTTACGTGCGGAGCAATAATTATTTTGTTTTTAATTTCAAAATTAGAAAACAAATTACTTTATTTATTTGGTATATATTCTTACGAGATATATCTAATACACTGGCCGATCATGGCTCGCTTTGATATCTTCTATCGTTTCTTACCAGCTTGGCTTGCTACCTTAGCTTATCTTGGACTATTTATTGCAATCAGTTGGTTTATACAAAAAAAACAAATAATCTTTAAAAGAAGGAGCTTAAAATAAGGCTATCTTAGGAAGAATATACTTATCTATTTGATTATTGTATAATATAAAGTA
>CAIPUJ010000065.1 GCA_903868205.1 uncultured bacterium
AATACTCATCCATATGATATAATTTTCTTAATTATTAATTTATAAAAAATAAGTGCAACGAAATTAATTTGTTTACCCCATGTAGTATTGTGCTTTGCACAAGAAAATTATAAATAATTTTACTACACGGGGTGATATTTTTTATAGTCGTTCTCACTTCTTAAAAAATATCATGTCTTTTGCAAAAACTTTTAGTGCGCAGACTGTTGGTTTGGGGGCAGAAATAATAGATATCGAAGTAGACTTATCAAAGGGTCTACATTCTTTTTCTATCGTGGGTTTAGGAGACAAGGCGGTTGAAGAGTCTCGTGACAGAGTATCTGCTTCTATTAAAAATAGTGGTTTCAAATCTCCCAAAAATAAGAATCAAAAGGTGGTTGTTTCTCTTGCTCCTGCTGATGTGCGCAAAGAGGGGCCGGCTTTTGATGTTGCTATTTCTCTCGCATATCTATTAGCAGATGAAGAAATAAAATTTGATACAAAAAAGAAATTATTTCTTGGGGAACTTTCTCTTGATGGAAAATTAAGAAAAATAAATGGTGTGTTGCCAATAGTTGCAGAAGCAAAGGCGATGGGCTTCAAAGAAGTGTTTCTACCAAAAGAAAATGCTGTGGAAGCAGCTCTTGTTTCAGATATAGATATTTATGGCGCAGAAGATTTGAAACAAATCATTTATCACTTAAACACGAAACCTTTAAAAACAGACAAAATAGTTGAAGAAAAAGTAATACAAACAAAAATACCTTTACAGTCTCAAACAGAAATTATTTATGAGGAGGATGAAGTAAGTATAGATTTTAATGAGATAAAAGGCCAAGAAACGGCTAAAAGAGGCCTTGAAATAGCAGCTGCTGGTGGACATAATATCGCAATGTATGGACCACCTGGTACAGGTAAGACAATGCTTGCAAAAGCTTTTTCATATATTCTCCCAGAACTTTCTTTTGATGAGATTTTAGAAATTACTGCGATACATTCTGTTTCTGGAAACTTAAAAAATAATATTATTTCAAAACCACCAGTACGTGCACCGCATCACACCTCTTCTTATGTATCTGTTGTGGGTGGAGGAAGTAATCCAAAATCTGGAGAAGTGACCCTCGCTCACAGGGGAGTGCTTTTCTTGGATGAGTTCCCTGAATTTGATAGAAAAGTTATAGAGTCTTTACGTGAGCCACTTGAAGAAGGTGAGATAACTATTTCTAGATCCAAGGGTTCTTATACATTTCCTGCAAATTTTATTTTAATAGCCGCCATGAACCCGTGTCCCTGTGGAAATTATGGTTCAAAAACAAAAGAATGTATTTGTAAGCCTACAGATTTACTTAGGTATCAGAGAAAAGTTTCTGGTCCGATAATGGATAGAATAGATATGTGGGTAGAAGTATCTCAGATCAATTATGAAAAGCTTTCTGAAAAAGATTCTGTAGTAAAAGAATCTCCAGAAATTAAAAAGAGGGTAGTAGGTGCAAGGAATATTCAAAAAGAAAGATTTGTAAATGCAAAAAGAAAAATAATTACAAATAGTGAAATGGAAGCAAAAGATATTTCCAAGTTAATTATTTTAGATGACAAAACAAAAGAAATTTTAAATACTTCAGCCAAGAAATTGAATCTTTCTGCGCGTGCATATCATAGAGTGATAAAACTGGCTCGTACTATAGCAGATTTAGAAGGGGATAAAGATATTAAAACAAGCCATATTTTAGAGGCTTTACAATATAGACCCAAAAATAGTCAGTTTTAAATTCTTTTGATTTCCATTTCCAAATTTTGAATTTCCCTTTCAGAATTTGAAATGGTGGTTTCTAGAGTTTTAACTTCTCTTTCTAGTGCTTGAGATTTTTGTTCTGCTACTTTTAGTCTGTTTTCTTTTTCTCTCACGTCGCTATCTACTGATTGTAAATTTCTTTCTTTTATTTTTGTCATGGTTTCCGATGAAGATGTAGATATTTTTTCTTTATTTGTTTGTTGGGTGAGACTTTGTACTTCATACTTTAGTCTTTCTTCCTCTGTTTTTTTCTGCGTAAGTTCTCTTTGTAAATTAGCAATTTCTTTCGAAATTTTATCTAAGTCTGCTTTTATTTTTGTTAATTTCTGAGTTTCTTCAGTTACTTTTTTTGAGTCTAATGAAGTTTTTACCGAGGAAGATTTTAGTATGGTTTCTTCCCTTTGTTTTTCTTGTTTTTTATTTTGTATGTATAATTTTAAACTAACGACATCTCTTTTAACCCCATCAAATTCTGTACTTTTTGATCTTAGGGATATTTTTGCCCTATCCAAATCCCTCTTTTTGTTTGTTACAGAAAGTTGCAGTTTGCTTTTTTGTGCGTCCTTTTGTTTTTGTTTAAATAGAGCGGCATCTTTTGCTGCATCTACCGCAAGCTTCTTTTTATTAAATGGGTCATTAGTATTTGTTGATATCATTTTACCCTAGAAAATTTTTGCCAATAAAAATTAAATGTTTGTTTCGACTACTTATTTAATATTATATCACAAGTAGTATAGGTGCTAATCAGTTATTTATATACCAATTTTTAACAAACATTGGCAAAAACTTTAATGGGTGAAATTATATCAGATTATTATTTCTCTGGTATAATCTATCTATGAATAAATATGCAGTTAAGGCTGAAATACCAAAAGAAGTCAGTAAAAACCTAGGCGAATACCCAGAGATTTTGCGAAAACTCCTGTTCTATAGGGGTATTAAAACAATTAAAGAGGCAGAAGGCTTCTTTAATCCTGATTTTAGTAAAAATTGTGATCCATTTTTGATGAAAGATATGGATGTAGCAGTCGAAAGAGTGTTTGGGGCTATAGAAAAGAAACAAAAAATTGTTATTTATAGTGACTATGATGCCGATGGTATTCCTGGTGCTGTGGTTCTCCATGATTTATTTAAAAAAATTGGATATACAAATTTTGAAAATTATATTCCTCATAGGGTACTCGAAGGTTTTGGATTAAATGATGAAGCGGTGGATGAATTCTCAAAGAAAAAAGTTGATTTGATAATTACTATTGATTGTGGAATCGCAGATGTAAAAGAGGGGAAGAAAATAAAAGAGCTTGGTATCGATTTGATTATTACAGATCACCATTTACCAAAAGAAGAACTTCCAGAAGCTGTTGCTGTACTTGATCCTAAGAGAATAGATTGTGAATATTCAGATAAAAATATTTGTGGAGCTGGGGTCATATTCAAATTTGTCCAAGCTTTCCTAAAAAAACACGGAGAAAAATTTGGTGTGAAAGAAGGCTGGGAGAAATGGCTACTTGATATGGTGGGGATTGCCACCATTTCTGATATGGTTCCTCTTGTTGGAGAAAACAGGATTTTTGCATACTATGGACTTAAAGTCTTGAGAAAAACTCCTAGAGTAGGGCTTCAGAAATTACTTTCACTTGTAAAAATAGATCAGAGGAATCTTCTGGAAGATGATATTGGCTTTATGATCACTCCTCGTATCAATGCAGCATCAAGAATGGGTGTACCAGAAGATGCTTTTATACTTCTCTCTACTGAAGACGAAACAGAAGCTGGGACGATGGCTAAGTATTTGGATAAATTAAATGTAGAAAGAAAAGCGATAGTGGCTGTAATGGTGAAAGAAATAAAAAAGTCTTGGAATGAAAAAGATCCAGAGAAGAAGAGGAGGGTTCTTGTCGCTGGAAACCCAGATTGGAAACCTTCACTTTTAGGACTTGTAGCTAATTCTCTTTTGGATAATCACGATGGACCAGTATTTCTTTGGGGTAGAGAGGAAGGAAAGACTCTAAAAGGCTCTTGCAGGTCTGATGGTTGTGTGAGTATTGTAGAAATGATGCACGAGTCCAAACACCTCTTTGATGAATATGGTGGACATCATATGACCGGAGGATTTTCTGTATCATTAGAGAAAATAGATTTACTTGCAGATGGTTTGGAGATTGCATATGAGAAATTAAGTATTAGAGGTGAATCAAAAAAAGAAATTACTGCTGATGCAGTATTGAAATTAGAAGATGTGACTTTTGAATTAGAAAAACAAGTAAGTAAGCTTGCTCCCTTTGGTATGGAAAATAATAAACCAGTTTTTGCGTTTCAGGGAGTTGAGATTTCTGGTATTAAGGTCTTTGGGAAAAGTAATGAGCATATAGAAATATCTTTTCTAAAAAAGAATGGAGGGAAAATTTCTGCAATTAGTTTCTTTACTAAGGTAGAAGATTTTGATGCAAATATAAAAGTGGGGGAGAAAGTGGATCTGTTGGGGACATTGGATAAGAGTAATTTCAGGGGGAGAACAGAATTGAGATTAAGAATAGTTGATATTTTTTGTTAAGAAAAACAACTGGATAAGTTTAAAATATTACATTAATTTAATGTGCAATATTTATCTAAAAATGTCAAATGCGGAGAGGGCGAGATTCGAACTCGCGAGACCCTTACGAGCCTTCCAGTTTTCAAGACTGGCCTATTCAACCACTCTAGCACCTCTCCAGTGCTTTAATAATTTAGCTTAAAATTGGTATAAAAGCAAATATAAAAAGGAAAATTTAGTACTATAGCAATATAAGGCCTTGATATTTTCCTTTTTATTATTTAGTTTTGTGTTATTGTTATATTTATTATGGAATGGTCAAAAAATATTACTAAGATGGACGGTGGTATATATAGAACTATAAACGGTAACGCCAATGAGCTTATTGCCATTGGACGTTGTATAAAAGCTGGTTTTGCTTGTTCAAAAGTAGAAGTAACTAATGGTAGATATGATGCTGTTATTGATCCTGGTCAGGGCAAGAAGCTTTTGAGAGTTCAGATAAAAGGTTCTAGTACCGGTAGTGTTTCATTTACTGGGGGAGGAAGAAGCGGACAACAAATAAGTCGCTCTGTGGCTTCAAGAGTTTATAAATATACATCCGAAGATTGTGACATGATCCTTGTTGTTGATAGTAATAATGGTGATTGTTATATTGTTCCAATTGACGATATAAAAAATATGGGCAAGACAAAATCATTATCAAAACTTGGAAAATATAAAGAAAACTGGAGTTTACTGAAAAAAATAGCCCAAATTTAATTTATTGCTTTCATCATTTGTTTTGCAACAGCTTCAATGACTGGAACACTGACAGAGTTTCCTGCTTGTTTGTATAGTGATGAGTCTGAAATTTTTGGCAAAACATAATTTTTAGGGAAACCTTGTATTCTGAAACATTCCAAAGGAGTTAATTTTCTGATACCTTTCTTGTCTTTAATAATTGGCACATTGTGTCCACCTGTTCCCATATTTGCTGTTAATGTTGGACAGACACCACTCTTATTTTCTCTGACATATTGTCTACGCCATTGGTATACCTTTCCCTCTTCTTTTATATAACCCTTTAGTTTTTCAAACAATGGCTTGCTGTTGTAGTAATATTTTTCTAGTACATTTTTCTCTAATAGATCAGTAATTTTTAAATTTAATTTTACTGGGTTAGGAAATTCAAATTTATCAGAGTAGTCTTTGTTCCTAAAACCAACCATATAAACACGCTCTCTGTTCTGCGGAATATTCCCATATTCCATACTGTTCAAAACTTTTATTTTTAAATGATAACCTAGATTTTCTAGTGTTTCTTGAATAATCCTAAAGGTTTTACCCCCATCGTGGCTTTTAAGATTTTTTACATTCTCAAGTAGAAAACCTTCTGGTTTTCGTGCGTCAAGAATCCTCGCAACATCAAAAAATAAATTACCTCTACCTTTCTCGTCATTAAAGCCTTGTCTATGTCCTGCAATAGAAAAAGCCTGACAAGGAAATCCACCCAAAAGGAAATCAAATTTTGGTAAATCATCAATCCCAATTTTTCTAATATCCTCAATGACTAATTTTGAATCTCGGAAGTTCAAATCATAAGTATCTTTACATTGTGGCTCAAAATCGTTTGCAAAAACTGTTTTAAATCCGGCATTTTCAAATCCTAAGCGGATTCCACCAACGCCAGCAAAAAGATCAATTGTTTTAAATCCATGTTTTGTTTTTTTGGAAACAATCTTTTCTGGTTTGTCGGTTATATTGCTTATAACTTGAACAACAACACCTCTCACTTCAACATCGGTTCTAAATAATGTCGGCATACTTGGATTTCTTGGCTCAAGTCGATACCGTGCCTTTTCTCGGTATAGCTTTTTGAGCGTTGCTTCATTGTCGTCAATAATTGCTACAACTGTTTGACCATTTTCTGCCACTGATTGTTTTTTTATCACAACAATATCTCCATCAAAAATTCCTTCGTCAATCATACTTTCTCCCACAACACGCAAAGCATAGTACCCAGTGGCTGTTTTAATAATTGGATTAACTATGGACACAGTGTTTTCTACATCTTCTATCGCTTCTATTGGGTAACCAGCAGCGATTCTCCCTAAAATTGGAATTTCCACAATAGATTTTATATCTTTTTTTAATGAAAGGCTCCTAGCTGAATTTTCAGACTTAGAAAGATACCCCTTTGTTTTTAGGGAATTAATATGTTCATGAATAGTTGAAACTGCTTTAAGTTTTAGCTTCTTACGTATTTCTTCAATGGTTGGAGATATCCCATTTTCAGAAATATATGTGCTAATAAAATCAAAGACTTGTTTTTGTTTTTGGGTAAGGTTTGACATATTGCATTAAAAATTTATTTACGCTACACTTTAATTATAACCGAACATAAACCGAAAAGCAAAGCGAGGTTATCAACATATACACGATGTTAAACACAAATGTAAAAAATTATCTTGAGATTTTAGACAAGGAGGAAGAGCCACTTGCCTCATTTCATGGTGAGTATGATTTTGCAAAAGAAATAAAAAAGATACTTGCAGAAGATAGGGACTACATAGCAACAAAAGAAGACATAGCGGAGCAAATAGCTTTTGATTTCTTGGCGGACTATCAAAATGATAATTCAGGATGGGGAACCTATTATGGACCAATGTTTGTTCTCCCAAATAATGAAGGACAGATGGTGGAATATCCGAGTATTAAAAGAATAGATAGTAAGATATTAGAATACTGGGGGAAAAGAGCTAAAGAAACCAAAAACCCTATTTTGTCATCACGGTATGCGGATTTAGTAGTTGATTTTTCACCTAAGATTTTAAACAAAGGGGCTGATATTGAATTACTCAGAATAATAATAGATTCCAATATTTTAATTTGTGAAAAGTCTCTAGCCGATCCTTTAGACTGTAAAACAAAAATAAAAAGAGGATTAATTTTATCAATACAAATTAAAGATCAAGATCGGATTACTAAAACAAAAGAAGTTATAGTAAAACTTGAAAAGAAAGTAGCGGCTGACGACAAGCCCGGTCTTTGGGGATTTGCGTTTAGATGGCTTATTTTAGATTTTGGCAATAAAGTTTTATTAAACGAAGATGAGAAAAGCGAATTAATAAATGTTCTAGAAGAAAGATTGAAAAGGATAGAAAAAAATACATGGCTCGCTGAAAATGCTGTTTCCTTACTTGCAGAATATTATTCCAACGAAAAAAACGAAAAGGATTTAATGCGTGTTTTGAGTATTTTGGAAAATTCATTAAAAACAGATACTCGGACAGACCCTGACGCTTTACTAAAAGTGCATGCGTACGAACAGATACATGAAATATATAGAAAATACGCTAATCGTTTTCCAGAAGCAGAAAAATCGAATAAAAGGCTGTCGCAAGAAATAGGACAACTTGATCTAGAGTGGACTAAATCATTAAAAGAAATATCTGTTGAAACAAAAATTAAACAAGAGGATATTGATAATTTCTTAGATGGAATTTTTGGTAAAGGTGAAGATAATAAACTAGAAACTATTATGGCAAGATTTTCAGTAAGTTCGTTACCGAAAAAAGAAGCTGTAGAAAAGCAACTCAAAGATATTGCCAGTAAACACCCTCTGCAATTTTTATGCACAACACAGATTATTTCAGATGATGGAATTCCTATTGCTAAACTCTCCACCCTTGATGAAGACTATGATAATCACTTCCAAAAATACGCATTGCAATATATACAATTTGGTTCATTTTTTCTTTCCCTAACGACGGATGAATTCAAAAAACGATTTTCAAAACAAATAATTACAGAATATTTTGAGAAATCAACCCTTTTTGAGAATGAGGATAAGAATTATTTAAAACGAGCAATCTCTGCGTATTGGGATAACGATTATCTTATTTCATCACACCTTTTTAACCCACTAATAGAAAGTGCTGTCAGAGAACTGGTTAAAAATTGTGGTGGTATTATTTTGAAACCAAATAATATAGATGGTTATGATCGTGTTTTGCTACACGCATTACTAAAAAATGATGACATATTTCAAAATGTTTTTTCGAAATCTGGACACAATGTTTTATTTTATTTCAGGCTAGTGCTTACAGAGAAACTTGGAATGAACTTGCGAAATGATTTTGCACATGGATTTGGAAAGAAGAAGTTTTTTGGGCGTGATGCTTCGGACAGATTATTTCATGTGTTGGTGTTACTCTCGTTAGTGAAGAAAAAAACTAAGTCTTAAGTCACAAGATTTTATCAAGAACCGTCCTTGCTAGAGTAAATCATAAGCCAATAATCCCAGAAGAAGGAGATATGGTTCAGGGTATCGTTCAGGAAGTGCTCGATAAAAGAGAATAGGGCAAGAAATAATGTTATATTTATTATCCTTTACACCTTTACATTATCCACAGTCAATTTGTAAAAATATGGATTGGATGTTAATATATAAGTATGTCTACATGGATACAAAACAAGCGTAAATCGTCAGGCCTTTCCCAGTCAGAAGTGGCTGAAAGCTTGGGAATTTCTCGACCCACTTATATTAAGCTAGAAAAAGGTATTTCAAAACCAACAGAAGATCAAAAGACTCTTCTGGCAGATATTCTTGATATATCTGAAGAAACTTTGGATAAAAATAGTGCAGAGAAAGAAATCAAAGTTGAAATTAAATTAAAGAAAATTCCAAAAGAAAATACAGAGAAGTTTAAGCAAGTTTTGTTGTATGTAGTGAGTAAAATCGGAAGCCGTCCAAATATTGGTCAGACTGCATTATACAAACTTCTGTATTTTATTGATTTTGACTACTATGAGAAATATCAAGAGTATTTGATCGGTGCGACATATATAAAAAACACCTATGGGCCGACTCCCGTATCTTTTGCAAAAATTGCCAGTGATCTGAAAAACAAGGGAAAATTAGTGGAAGTGATAAGTAAGTTTTTTTATGATCAAAAGAAGTATTTGGTGACTACTGAACCAGAAGTCTCTGCTTTAAAAGCGCAGGAACTAAAGCATATTGATGACGAGCTTGAGAGATTGGCTTCTAAAACAGCCAAGGAGCTTTCTGAAATGTCGCACATTGATACACCTTGGAAAGTGGCTAAGGATAGGCAAGTGCTCAACTATCGACATGTATTTTATAGGCCAGACGAAACATCTGTAACAGAATAATAAAATAATGAGTGCTTTCTGCCAATTGCCTGAATTTGAAAGAGAATTAAAAAGACTTTCAAAGAAATATCCAAGTCTTGTATCTGATATCGAAGATATAAAACCAATTTTACAAAGTTCTCCAACAGGTATTGGTAAAAATTTTACAATTATTAAATTGGTAGGAGATATAAAGATTGTAAAAGTAAGAATTCAATGTGAGTCTTTACGATCTCGGACGATTCGGCTTATATATTCATACCAAGCTGGAAAGTTTGAATTTATGTTTATTGAGGTTTATTTCAAGGGTGATAAGACAAACGAAGACAAAGAAAGAATTAAAGATTATTTAAATAATATTAAAGCATAACTAAAAAACCGCCTTTTGGCGGTTTTTTGTTTTTATTATTCTGTAACTTTTACCTCTTTCTTTCCCTTCATTTTTAAATAAATCAAATATGCTATCTCTGCTATACCCACGGTATTTAATATTGCGAGTACAATAAAGATTGTTAAGTGGTTATTTCTTGAAGCTTTCCATAAAGCAATCAATTTCCATACCGCTGACCATACAATTACTAAAAGAATCCAAGGATTCTGTGCCATATATGAGTTTATAGCTTCGCTTAATATTTGTGTATTCATCCCGTTTAGAGACAGGTCGCGGTCATCACCGTTTCCTGTTAAAGTTATTATTTATAAATTTCAGGTTTTTTAAACTTGAACAATGTATTCCGATAGAGCGACCGCGGTCTCTAACGGGATTCATAATTTATCCAAAAAAATTTTTGCCAATAAAAGCATTAATAATTAATCTTATATATCAACTTCGCTCGGACAAAATAATAAATCAGAATTTCTTACCTTGCTCCTCACTCGTTGAAATAAAAACTGTTTGTTTCGACTTGCTAGATATTATTATATCACACAACGTTATTTTGCTATCAATGCCTGTTTATATCTTGTTTTTAACCAACGTTGGCAAAAACTTTAACGGATAAATTATACTACTTTTTTAAAAATAGTGTAGAATAAACAGCATGAGTAAATATTTAGGAATTGATTATGGTGAAAAGAGGGTGGGTATAGCCCTTTCTGATATTGAGGGGAAAATGGCTTTCCCAAAGGCTGTTTTTGAAAACAATACTGAATTAGTAGCTAAAATCGTGGCATATTGTACTGAAAATACTGTGCAAGCTATTGTAATTGGGGAGTCAAAAGACTATAAAGGTGAGGATAATAAAATAAATCCAAAGATTATTTCTTTTAAAAGAGATTTAGCTTCTGCTATTAAAATTCCAATTTCTTTAGAGCCAGAATTCATGTCTTCAATGCAGGTAGAAAAAACTTTTGGTAAAACAGATATGCTAGATGCTTCTGCTGCTTCAATAATCCTCCAGACCTTTTTGGATAAAGAAAAGGTAAGACAAGAAAACAAAAAGAAAGTCGAAGAAGCTGAGTTAGCAAATAAAAAGATTACATATGATGATTTTAAGAAGGTGCAATTAAAAGTTGGGAAGATACTTTCTGTAAGTCCTGTTGATGGTTCTGATAAATTACTGAAACTATCTGTAGATTTCAAAGAAGAAGGTGGTCCAAGACAGATTCTCTCCGGTATAGCTAAATATTTCTCTGATAATCAAAGTCTTATAGGTAAAAAAGTTGCTTTTGTAACTAATCTAGAACCAAGACAGATGATGGGTCTTGAAAGTAATGGAATGATTCTAGCCGCACATACTGGAGAAAACTTGGCTATTATGGAGGTGCCTGATTTTATAGAAGAAGGAACAGAATTAAGTTAAAAAATGATACAAGAAATATTAAATGCAATTGATCCTATAACAATAATCAAAACACTTGGATTGATCGGGGTTTTATTTATTGTCTTCGCTGAGTCGGGGCTTTTCTTCGGTTTCTTTTTACCAGGAGATTCGCTTCTTTTTACCGCGGGGCTTTTTGCATCTCAGGGTTTTCTAAATATTTATCTTCTTTTACTCGGTGCTTTTATAATGGCGGTTTTGGGTGATAGTTTTGGGTATTGGTTTGGTAAGAAAATTGGTCCAAAGATTTTTACCAAAGAAGATTCATTCTTTTTTCAAAAGAAACACGTTGAACGTGCTCACAATTTCTATGAAAAATATGGGAATAAAACCATAATATTAGCTAGATTTGTGCCAATCGTTCGTACTTTTGCTCCTATTGTTGCTGGTGTTGGACTTATGAAATACAGAAGTTTTGTAACTTATAATTTAATCGGGGGTTTTGTTTGGTCTTTTGGCATGGTTCTTGCTGGTTTTGTTTTGGGTAATGTTGTGCCAAATATAGACAAATATATTTTACCGATTATCTTACTTATAATTTTTGTTTCAATTCTCCCTATAATTTTTGAATTTGTTAAATCAAAAAAGAAAATAGTTTAACGTATTTTCATTTCTTTTTAAAAAAGATATAATTAAGTAAGCTTTATGAAATTTGAATTTTTCAAAAAAACTTTCTCATTACCAAATTATATTTCTTTGCCAGCTTCTGGTGTAGAGATATGTAATAGATTCATAAGATACATTGAATTTTGTAATAATGGTAGTGAAATCATCCTTTCAAATTTTGGTGAGGTTCCCTTAGCTCCTGAAGTTTTTAAAGATGGAGAAATTTTGAATAGAGCAGAGCTTATAAAGTCTCTTGAGATTGTAAAGGATCGTTTAAAAAATACTTTTGTAAAAGTTTCTGTACCAGAAAGTAAGACTTATTTGTTTAATGTTAAGCTCCCATATTTAAAACCAGAAGAAATCAGGTCTGCTTTAGAGTTTAAAATTGAAGAAAATGTACCGCTTAAGGCCACAGAGGCGTCTTTTGAGTTTAAACTTATAAGAAAACCAAAGAATAAAACAGAAGATCTTTTTTTGAATGTTTCAGTAATACCTTCAAAAACGATAGAGGAATTTACTAATCTTTTTGAAGCTGTGGGGTTAAATATAATTTCTTTTGAAACAGAATCAAAGGTTGTTTCTAGAGCGCTAGTGCCTAGAAATTCTCAGAAAACATTTATGATTGTAAATATGAAAGATGACACTACTGCTTTGTCTATTGTCTCTCAGGGTGCAACATGTTTTACCTCGAGTATTCCAGTCGGTAATAATTCTGTTATAGAAACTTTGAAAAAGATTTCACCCACAGACTTTGGAAATATAAAAAAGATTCCTGAAAAAATTCTTTCACTTGATGATTTTTATAATGAGGAAGTTTATGATTCTATGCTTAATGTTTTTTCTATTATTAAAGATGAGGTAGAAAAATTTAACAGATATTGGGTTTCTCAGGTAGAAAATCACAAAGGAGATGGTTTTAGGGAATTGGACAAAATAGTCCTTTGTGGAAAGGCTGCTGTAATCCCTGGGCTCGCTAGTCATATAGGTCAGAATATCGGCATTGATACCATTGTTGGGAATATCTGGTGTAATGTTTTTGACTTAAATACGGTTGTTCCAGATTTAAAATTCTTTGATTCACTAGACTATGCTGTATCTACAGGCTTAGCAATACCATCAAAATATTAATAAAATGATTAATTTTTTATCAGAAAAAAATAAAAATAATGTTAAGAAAGAATACTCTTTCAGAGTTTTTACATTATTTTTAATCATCTTTTCTTTGACAATGGTTTTTGTATCAGTATTTCTTTCCCCTGCGCATATATTATCTATATATAGAAAGAGCGTAATATCAAATCAGCTTGGGATGGTAAAAGAGTCTCCAGTTAGCAAGAGTAGCGTGTCTTTAGAGGATGTTAAAAAAATAAATGAGATCGTTAAGGTTATTTCTTCTGCTACTGTTTATCAAAAACCAGCAAGTGATTTTATAAAAAGAATTTTAAATTCAAAGAATTCAGCAATAACCATCTCTTTTATATCTTCAGATTTTGACACAAACAATAACATGAGAATTTCTCTAAGGGGTTTTTCAAAAACAAGAGATGGACTCACAAAATTTGTGAAAGATATAAAAAGTTTGAATTTATTCTCAGGGGTTGATTTGCCGATCTCAAGCTTAGTCAAAAGTTCTGATATAGATTTTTCAATTAACCTCACCACAAAAATACAATAATATGCCAAGCGAAAAAACAAAAAAAATATTGATAGTATGGATAATAATTGCTGCCATTTTTGCTGGGGCATATTCTTTTATGATTTGGAAAATTTATTCTATAGATGGAATTTCCACCTCAGAATCAATAGAAATAAGAGATATAACAAAGAAGAATGATTCGTATTTATTTATGAAGAAAGATATTGAGATGAATAAAAATTCTATCAATAAAGTTAATGATTATATAATAAAAGTAGACGATACTGTTATCTTTATGGAGAAAATAGAATCTCTAGCTAAGAGTAACAATTTAAAATCAGAGGTAAAATCTGTTTCCTTTGAGGCCATACCAAATAGTGAGATATCAAATATAGAATATATGAGAATACAGATGGATGTGGCTGGAGAATGGAAAAACGTAGAGTATTTCCTAGAGCTTTTAGAAAATTATCCAATTAACTTAAATATCAAAAAGTTTTCTTTTAATAGAATAGATACAACTGTAAAAAACAAAAAGATATCACAGTGGACTGGAAGTTTTGATTTCTCCGTGATTAAAGTTAAGGACAAATAAAATGACAACAAATATTTCAAAAAAGAATAATTCATATGAGATTAGAGATGAAATAAATCCAAGAGGGGCTTGGAGGAATGTTCTCTTTATTTGTTTATTTATTTTGATCGCGGGCCTTGCTTATGATTATTATTTATATACTTTTGTTAGCCGTGAACCACTTTATGTAGAGGTTAGAGATGGGGAGGCGATTACAGAGAGACTAAAAGTGGAGAAAATAAATAGCATAATTTCTTTTTTTGATGGGAAGATAGAAAGGAATATGAGTCTTAAAAATAAAAATCTTATTGACCCAGGGCTATAATTTTGTTATATTTCGAGGGCTATGCCTTCGTAGTTCAATGGATAGAACAGAGCTCTTCTAAGGCTTTGATGTAGGTTCGATTCCTACCGAAGGCACAAAAATAAAAACCGCTTTAAGGCGGTCTTATTTTTGTGCCTTCGGAGTGAGCAATAGGAATTGCTCACGTTAGGAATCGAACAGCGGAGCCAAATTTTTTCAGTAGAAAAAATAGGTGAGCTGGTGCCCAGCCTTTTCTGAGCGACGGCGAAGAAAAAGGCGAGGGAGATAAGCGAAGCGGTCCTGCTCTGCTTTTCTCTTGCATTCCTCCCTGTTTAATTGTAGTTTAGTATGGGTTTCTAATGTTCAATCAAAAGGAGGAAGTATGCCTAGAAAGAATTGTCTTATAAAGATATCTGGTGACATGATACTCACAAATAAAGTTTTTTACTGGATTAAGAAAATGAGTAAAAAATATTTTGTTGTCGTGTGCGTCGGTGGCGGAACACAGATCAACGAAGCATTTGCCAAGGCGGGTTTTACTGTTCGTAAACATGGTCCGCTTGGGCGAGAAACTGGTTCTTTGGAAGAGAGACAGCTTGCCAGAGATATCTTGGAACAGAATCAATCACAAGTGCAGGATTCTCTAGCCAAGATTGGTGTTAATGCAAGCGTGGTTGTTCCAGTTATTGAGATTGGAACTGTGCTCTGTCACGTAAACGGTGATCAGTATGTTTTGTCGGCTTATCATGGTTTTGATTTAATAAGAGTGATCACA
>CAIPUJ010000066.1 GCA_903868205.1 uncultured bacterium
GGATAATAAAGAATTAAAAGATCCTGAAGTTCAAAATATTTTCTCTAGAAAATTTCCTACAGTATATGCAGAACTTATACAGAAATCCTTAGCTTCTAAAATTGAGAATAAAGAAGAGATAAAAGGAAGTTGGGTAAAGTATGAACAAGGTAATACTGAAGATGCAGAGAAATTATATAAATCTCTAGAGAATAAAGGTACTGGATGGTGTACTGCTGGTATATCTACCGCAAAATATCAAATAGAAAGAGGAGACTTCTATGTATATTATACTGAAGTAGACGGCGATGCTACACAACCAAGAATCGCTATTCGTATGAATGGGCAAAAGCAAATTGGTGAAGTTCGTGGTATTCAAGAGCATCAGAATTTAGAACCACAAATGGAGGATGTTCTTAATGAAAAACTAACTGAATTTGGATCTGAAGCAGACAAATATAAAAAGAAGAATGCTGATATGAAAGCTCTTACGGAAATTGAGAAAAAAACCACAGAAAATAAATCTCTAACAAAAGACGATCTCGTCTTTCTTTACGAAACCAGTTCTTCTATTGAAGGTTTTGGTTATGAGAAAGACCCGAGAATTGCCGAAATTCTTTCTAGGAGAAATCAAAAAGAAGATTTACCAATACTTTTTGACTGCAGACCAGAACAAATCGCTTTCAGTCTCTCTGACTTAAAAGCTGACACTCTTGCATATATCGGCACATGGAACCCCACAGTTCTCAAGTCCATAACACCAAATGTAAAATATATTTATGAAAGTTTTCCTGATAGAAAAGTATTTTTGAAAACTATTGAAACTGATCCAAGTATACAATCTCCACAAGAAGCGGAAGGGGCGATTTTGGCAAAGGGTTATAAATTTTACATTTCCGCCAAAGAAATTTTGCAAAAAACTTTATTTAGTAAGGAAAATAAAGAATATAACTTAGTTTCTTTTTCTTTGAAAAGTATTGGGTTCTTAAACGGTGCTACAACAGCAGAAATATTTCAAAAGGCTGAAGATCTTGGCCTTGAAATCTGCCCTGCAGAAGTTGGTCCACTTGTCAGATTAAATTATTTTGACCAACCTAGTGATGAAGAATTGACAATTGTGATGAAGCCTATCGAGGATGAGGGCGGTTCTTTTTGTGTGTTCGACGTAGCACACCTAAGAAACGGCGATCAAATTCTTCGCGCCTATCGTTATGGTCCTAATGGTGGTAACTGGAGCGCTAGTAACCGTTTTATATTCCTGCGTCGTAAGTAATTTTTATACTATAAACTAATCACTAGCACCTACAAACTAATCTATGGTATTATTTATGCATGCCTGAAATATATATAATTAAGTCTAATGGAGAAAGAGAACTTTTTGATTATAAAAAGTTAGAGGAATCTCTTAAAAAAATTGGTACTGATGATGCTGTTATAAAAGAAATTATTGCTGAAGTTTCTCAAGAGCTTCACGAAGGAATTACCACGAGAGAAATATATAAAAAAGCCTATTCTATTTTAAAGAAAAAACAAAAAGCTGTATCTCTTAGATACTCTTTGAAAAAAGCTGTAGCCGAGCTTGGTCCTACCGGTTTTCCATTTGAAAAATATGTTGCAGAAATTTTTAAATCTCAAGGATATGAGACTGAGACAGGTGTGATAGTAAAAGGTAAATGCGTAGAGCATGAGATAGACGTAGTGGCTTGGAAGGAAGGTGAACTCATAATGACAGAAGCGAAATTTCACACAGATTTTAATTTGAAATCAGATCTAAAAGTTGTTCTGTATGTCAAAGCAAGATATGACGACCTATATGGTAATAGATATATATTTGGAGGAAAGGAAAGGGAACTTACAGAAGGTTGGATTGTTACAAATACAAAATTTAGCACAACAGCGATTCAGTACGATCAATGTCAGCCACATCTAAAGCTTGTGGGCTGGAATTATCCATATGGGAACAATTTACACAATATGATAGAGAGAGCTGAACTTATTCCGATTACTGCTCTTACATCTATATCAACGATAGAAAAAAATATGTTTCTTGCCAGAGGTGTTGTTTTGTCTAAGGCCCTTTTAGATGAGAACCTGCTCAAAGAAGTAAACTTTGATGAAAAGAAAATAAAAAGCATAATTACTGAAGTGAATTCATTGTGTGAACATTGTAGGACGCAGTTTGTTAAATAAAGGCTCGCTCGGGTATTCGGTTTTGGAACACGCATAATTTTCTTGCTAGAAAATTTGCTCACTCTCACACCGTCGTGTTCCGAGAGTTTCCAAAACCGGATACCCTCGCTCGCTATTGGGCAGATGAAGAAAAAGTAAATCCTCGCTCGCTTACGGGCTGAGTAGAAAATACTGAATTTCGCGATCGCGAATTTAATTGCTTATATAATAAAAAACACCACCCTTATTTGAGGTGGTGTTGTAACTCGTAAGCTTTTATGGTTTCGAATTGCTTCGATGAGTCTCTTATAAAACTCGTTAATAGCCATATAGACATTACGATTACGAATGTCGCAAATAATCCATCGATTATTCCGCCATGGAATACGTGCCTATATAAATGTTTCTCTCTCACAAGACCTCCTTTGGATTTTTGTAATTGAAAATCGTGAACTAAGTTCAGACGATATAGTAGGATATATTGTTTAATGTGTCAACTACGGTCCAGGTACATCTTTTTTTAGATCAAATATTATGTTATATTTCTCCTATGCAATCAAAAGATATTCGAGGAAGATATTTAAAGTTTTTTGAGAAAAGGGGACATTAGAAATAGAATATAGTATATAGAATATTGAATATAGTATGAAATCATCAGATATAAGATCAAGATATATAGAATTTTTTAGAAAGCGTGGACACGCAGTTATTCCTTCTGCTTCGCTTATTCCTGAAAATGATCCGTCGTCGCTTTTTACTACTGCCGGAATGCAGCCTCTTGTTCCTTATTTGCTCGGTGCAAAACACCCAGCAGGCACCAGGCTTGTAGATGTTCAGAAATGCGTAAGGACAGGAGATATAGATGAAGTCGGTGACAACAGACACCTTACCTTTTTTGAAATGATGGGAAACTGGTCTCTCGGAGATTATTTTAAAAAAGAAGCTATCGAATGGAGTTTAGAATTTCTTACCAGCAAAGAAGAGGGCCTCGGTCTTTTATCAAACAGACTTTATGTAACTGTTTTCAAAGGAGAGGACGGAATTCCAAGAGACAATGAATCTATAGAAATTTGGAAAGAAAATTTTAAGAAACATGATATAGATGCAGAAGTTGCAGGGGAAGATGAAATTATAAAAGATAATGTAAGAATTATTCCTTTAGGAAAGGAAGATAATTTTTGGATTGCTGGGCAAGTCGGTCCTTGCGGTGGAGATACCGAAATGTTTTATGATACTCGTCCAGAAGAAGGTTCTGTTTCTGGTAAATTTTCTGATTTAGTAAAAAGCGGAAGAATTATAGAAATTTGGAATAATGTTTTTATGGAGTTTAACAAAACTTCTGAAGGTAAATATGAAAAACTATTAAAACCAAATGTAGATACTGGAATGGGACTTGAGAGAACTACTGTTGTTATGCAAGGAAAGAGTACTGTATTTGATACAGATATTTTTGAAAAAATTCTTGGAGAAATAAAATCTAAAGCACAAAAGAAGGATGAAAGAGCTGAGAGAATTGTAGCAGATCATATCCGTTCTGCTGTTATGATTATTTCTGATGGTGTTGTCCCATCAAATACAGAAGCTGGGTACGTACTTAGAAGAATTTTAAGAAGAGCTATTAGATTTATAGATCAACTTGGTATAAATAAAGAAGAAATACTATCTCTTGCAAAAGTTGTAATAAATGAGCTTTCTTATGCGTATCCAATACTTAATGAAAAAGGAAATGAAATTTTAGAAGTGATTCAGACTGAGGATGATAAGTTTAGAAAGACTTTGAATCACGGATTGAAAGAGTTCGATAGGTACACCCAGTCTATTATTACCGATAAAAATATTCCTGAAAAAGATAAGATGGAAAAACTTTATTCCAGTCCTAAAGAATTATCATCGAACGCAGTTTTTAATTTAATTACGACTTTTGGTTATCCTTTTGAATTAGTTGTTGAAGAAGCAAAAGAAAGAGGAATGAAAGTAAATTTAGATTTAGTTAATATGTTGTTAAAAAAACACCAAGAAGTTTCAAAAGCTGGTTCAGAACAAAAATTCAAAGGAGGTCTTGCTGGTACTGGAGAAATGGAAACCAAATACCATACAGCCACCCACTTATTACTCGCATCTCTTAGAAAAGTGCTTGGTGGAGAAATTGTACAGAAGGGAAGCAACATTACAGCAGAAAGAATGCGCTTCGATTTCAATTGGGCAGAGAAACTTACCGCAGATCAACTAAAGGATGTTGAAAATTTGGTAAATGAAAAAATACAAGAGAAACTTCCAGTAGAAATGCTTGAATTGCCAAAAGAAGAAGCGAAGAAAATTGTTACAACTCTTTCTTTCGATTTATCAAAGTACGGAGATATTGTGAAGGTTTATAAAATAGGGGATTTCAGTACAGAATTCTGTGGCGGACCTCACGTATCAAATACATCTGAACTTGGATATTTCAAAATTTCTAAAGAAGAAGCTTCAAGTGCTGGGGTCAGACGTATAAAAGCAATATTGGAATGAAAATCGGTATTGATTTAGATGACGTAGTGTGGGAACATTTTGGACCTGTTTTAGATTATATAAATGAGAAAAATGGGACTGATTTTAAATTAGATAATCTAAAAACTTTTAAAATTTGGGAGTCTTTTGATATTAGTAGAGAGGAAGCTTTTGATTCGGTAAAGTCTTTTCATGATTCTGGTAAAATGGACGAAGTATCCTTTATTGATGGAGCTAGAGAAATAATAAAAGATTTAACTAAAGGTAACGAGTTGGTTTTTGTAACATCTCGAGCTCCATATTTTAAAGAACAAACTTTAAACTTATTAAAAAAGAATGGTTTTGAGATACCGATTTTTTTCTCTAGACATCTTAACGAAGAAAATGGAAAAACAAAATTTGAAATTTGTAGAGATGAAAAAATTGATGTAATGATTGAAGACTCGTCAAATCATGCAGTAGAGTGTGCAGAAGGAGGAATTAAGGTTATTTTATTTGATAAGCCTTGGAACCAAGGAGTCGAATATAAAAATATTATAAGAATAAAATCTTGGATGGAGGTAAGGTCTATTTTGAAATAAATTTTCTATTGCATCGCTTTTCTTTGAGAGTTATAATTAGCTCATATGAAGCTTTTTTCTTCCAAAAACAAATCCTCTTTGGCTATTGTTTTTGATGTTCGAGAATTTTCTTTGACTACCGCTGTGGTCAAGATGATCAAAGGGCAAAAATCTGAAATTATTTCTTGTCAGACTTTTGAGGTTATAGAATCTGAGATTGCCAGTTATAAAAAATATTCAGAATCACTTATAAAGACAATAGATAGAGCTATTATTGAAACTCACAAATCTCTTATAAGGCTTGGTATTGAAAATAAGATATCAAATCATTTCTTTTTTATTGGTTCACCGTGGGTTGTCTCAAAGGGAAAGTCTATCAAATTAATCAAAGACAAACCTTTTACTGTAGATAGCGATTTTCTAAAGAGGGTTTTGGTTGGTAAGGAAGAAAATTTAAAGAAAGAAATAGAAAAAGAAAGTATGCATGATGGTTGGGAAGTTTTTGAAGAAAAGATCGTAGAGGCCAAGCTCAATGGCTATAAGGTAGACAATTTTTATGATAGAAAAACAAAAGAATTTGAGGTTCATTTGTTCACATCTTTTATAGTAAAAGAGATTAATGACAAAATCAAAAGTTATTCTACTGGTAAAAAAAGAAAGGGAGACAATGGTTGTTCACATTCCCAGACTCTTTCCACATTTACTTTTACTAGAGATTTATTTGATAACAAAAATAATTTTATATATGTAGATATCGGTAAGCTTATTACAGATATTTATGTTGTTATAGACGACACAATACATGGTATCGCTTCTTTCCCGTTTGGTGAGAACGTAATTATAGAAAATATTGCTAAGGATTTAAAAATGACAAAGGAAATAGTCCTTTCTACTCTAAATATCAAATGTCATGGTAAATGTGATGAAATAACAGAAAGTAAAGTTGATGATTTTATAAAGACAGGGCTAGCAAAATGGTCTGAAAAGTTTAATGAGGCACTCAAAAACGTATGCGAAGAAAAGGACGCTCCGCAAGAAATACTGATGATATCAAACACTGACTTGCTAAATCTTTTTGTGGAAAAAATTAAAAATCAGAACATAAATGGTCCGTTCAAAGTTTTTGGTAAGAATCCATTTTTAACAATTATCGGAGAAGGTGTTTTGAATAATTTTGTAGACAGTGGGAAAGCATTTAAAAATCAGCCTTATATAAAGATGGATATTATACTTTTAGATAAGTTAGTAAAACAAAACAACATATGCCTCAAAAATTAATTCAAGATATTTTGGTAACAAATAAGAAGAATATTCGTATGGTAAAAAAGGACGGAGCTTTCCCTTCATCTATTAAAAATGATGAAAAAGATTATTTAGATAAAATTAAAAAAGTACAAGAAAAAGAAAGAGCTAAGGTCGCTCATATAAAACAAGTAGAAAAAGAGGAGGAATTTGATTATGAAGAAGAGATAAAACCAGAAAAGGTTACAAAGAATTCCCAGACATTTCTTTGGGTTCTCTCTGTATTATCTCTAGGCGTTTTATTTTTCTTTATTTCATCAAATTTTTCTACAGCGACAATAAATATCACCCCAAAGAGTGAGTCTGTAGTTTTGGACGATACTTTTACTGTTACAAGTAAACCAAGTACAGCAGGATTATTTTTTGAAGTAATGACAATCAAAAAAACTTCTACTAAAAATTTGGATACGGATGGAGAAGAAAATGTAGAAAGAAAATCTGTGGGTAAGGCCGTTGTATACAATAGTTATAGTACGTCCAATCAAAGGCTTATTACAAACACCCGCTTAGAATCAACAAACTCTTTGATCTATAGGATTAGAGATTCTGTGGATGTTCCAGGGTACAAAATGGTAGATGGTAAGAAGGTTCCTGGAAGCGTAGAGGTAGAAATTATTGCTGATACGGCTGGGGATAAATACAATATGAAGATTGCAGACCTCAAAGGAGATTTTAAAATCCCTGGTTTTAAGGGTAATCCTAAATATGATGGCTTCTATGCAAGACTTAGTGCAGATACTACAGGAGGACTTATTGGTAAAGTTAAAAAAGTTTCTGAAACAAAATTAGCAACTGAAAAAGAAGTCTTAGACAAAGCTTTGAACGAAGATTTGATAAAAGAATTATATCAGAAAAAGCCAGAACAATACGAAATTTTTAAAGATAATTATTTTATATCTTACAAAAACATACCTGATACAGAATCAAATTCAGACAAGTATGCGCTTACTGAAGAAGGTACAATAAATGCATTGATGTTTAAGAAAGATGTTTTGGCATCATTTATTGCAAAATCAAAAATAAAAGATTTTGCAGGTGAGCCTGTGGAAATTATTTTTGCAGACGATATAGCTGTATCTATAGTATCGACAAATCCAGAACCATGGACCGAGGATTCATTAAAAATTAAGTTTGCTGGAAATGCAAAAATCGTCTGGTCATATGATTCAAAGTCTCTACTCGGGTATTTATTAGGTCAAAATAAGTCTATAATAGACGACTTGGTAAGTGATAAGTTTAAAACTTCAATAAAAAGCATGAGTGTTGTGATCAGACCACAATGGAAGAAAACTTTCCCAGAGAAAGATAACAGAATCAAACTTTTTGATACAATAAAGGGTAAAGAGGTTATAAACTAGCAATTTGGCCTTGACTCCTTTGGTTTTTCTGATATCATACACGGAGTTGTTTATGCCGAATCAAAAAATAAAAACATCTGCGGTGGGAATAGTCTTAGAAGCCTTTCCAAATACCCTTTTTAAAGTTCAATTAGAGGGAGATAAAGGAGAGATTCTTGCTTATTTGGCCGGGAAAATGAGACTGCATAGAATCAAAGTCTTAATAGGAGACAGAGTAGAGGTGGTCTTAGATGAATACGGCGGAAAAGGTAGAATAATAAGAAGAGTTTAAATAATTTAAATACAATGAAAGTAAAAGCATCAGTAAAAACAATTTGTGTGAAATGTAAGTCCGTTAGAAGAAAGGGTCGAGTTTATGTAACCTGTTCAGCGAACCCTAAGCACAAGCAAAGACAAGGGTAGTTGATTTTTTAACAAAGAAATGCTATTCTAGTGTTTCTATAAATTTTTTTATGCGTATAGTAGGAATAACAATACCAGACAACAAAAGATTAAAAATTGGATTAACGGTACTTTACGGTATCGCTCAACCACGTGCTCAAATGATTTTGAAAGCCGCAGGTGTTGATCCAGAGAAAAAAGGAAGTGAACTCACAGCTGATGAAGAGAACAAAATCAAGCTTGTAGTTGAGAAACTAAAGATTGAAGGAGACCTAAAGAGAGAAGTCGCTTCAAACGTAAAGAGACTCAAAGACATCAAGAGCTTCAGAGGTAACAGACACGCAAGGAAGCTTCCATCTAGAGGTCAAAGAACAAAGACCAACTCAAGAACACTCAGAGGTAACACAAGAAAGACTATGGGAACAGGAAGAAAAGCCGCTGACAAAAAATAATCTATTAGATAATCAATAATACAATACGAACAATGGGTAAGAAAAGAATAGTAACAACAAAAGATAAAGTAGATTCAAAAGGCGCTACTGCACCAAAAGCAAGTTCAAAGAAAAAAGTTGAATCAGGTATTTTGTGTGTCCAATCTACATACAATAATACATTGGTATTGTTAACAGACAAATCAGGTAATGCGCTTATGGCGTCTTCTGCCGGAGCACTAGGATTTAAAGGTGCCAAGAAAGGTACTCCTTTTGCAGCTGCAAAAGTTGGAGAAGTACTCGGAGAAAAAGCTGCACTTCTAGGATTAAAAGAAATTAGTGTTGTTGTAAAAGGGGTTGGTTCAGGTAGAGAATCAGCTATAAGAGGTTTTATTTCAAAAGGTTTCAATATTACAGCCATTACAGATCAGACTCCAGTTCCACACAATGGACCAAAACCTAAGAAACCAAGAAGAGTATAAAACAATTTTAAATAAAATATGAAAACAGGACCAAGATATAAAATAGCAAGAAGATTAGGTGCAGCTGTGTTTGAAAAAACACAGTCTCAAAAGTTTGCCCTAAGATCACAAAGTGATAAAGCTGCTCCAAACAAGAAGAGAAAAGCTACTTCAGAATACGGAACTCAGCTTTTGGAAAAACAAAAAGCTAAAGTTACTTATGGTTTGGGTGAAAGACACTTCAAAAACTATGTTAACAAAGTCCTTTCAAAGAAAAGTGCTACTGCAGTTGATGACCTTATTCAAGTTTTAGAAAAAAGATTTGATAATGTAATATTTAGACTTGGTTTTGCAAAATCAAGACAGGCTTCAAGACAGATGGTAAACCATGGACACTTTGATATAAATGGTAAGAGAGAAACAATCCCATCTCTACAAGTTAAAGTTGGCGATGTTATAACAATAAGAGAAAGAAGCAAGACAAAACCGATTTTTAAAGATATCGATGAAAAATTAAAAGATGTAAAGGTTCCTTCATGGCTCGCATTAGATGTAGCAAAGAAAACAGCTAAGGTTCAAGGTGCTCCGAAGATAACTCCAGCTGAAATTGCTTTCGACATTCAAGCAATTATTCAGTTCTATAACAGATAGTCAGACCCATTATAATTTATAAATTATTAATTTAATAAAAAACTATGTCTGATCAATATAAAATATTATTACCATCAAAACCAAAAATAATCTCTGAAGAGGAGTTTTCTGGTGTTTATGAAATCGATGGTCTTTATCCTGGATATGGACACACACTTGGTAATTCTCTAAGAAGAATCATTCTTTCTTCTATTCCTGGTGTTGCTATAACTTCTATCAAAATTGATGGAGTTCAACACGAATTTTCTACTATGGATGGAGTAAAAGAAGATGTTATAAACGTTATTCTTAATCTTAAGAAAGTAAGATTTAAAATACTTACAGACGAAGCTCAAACAGTAGAGCTCAAAGTAAAAGGTATAAAGGATGTTACTGCAGGAGATATCACTGTCCCTGGTCAGGTTGAAGTTTTGAATCCAGAACAAGCTATCGCAACTATCACAGACAAAAATACAAGTTTATCTATTGAAATGAAAATCCAAAAAGGATTAGGTTTCGTTTCAAGAGAAGTTCACCAGAAAGATAAAGTTGATATTGGTACCATCGCTATGGATGCAATATTCACTCCTATCAGAAGAGTAAACTATGAAGTTGAAAACATGAGAGTCGGAGACAGAACAGATTTCAACAAACTTAGAATTTCAATACAAACAGACGGATCAATCACAGCAAAAGAGACTTTGGAACAATCTATCGTCACTATGATAGAACAACTAAAAGCAATAGTTGGATTCAAAGAACCAGAAGTTGAGGTTGTAGAAGTTTCAGAAAAAGAAGAAGAAAAAGAAGATGATTCAGAATTCTTAAAGACAAGAATAGAAACATTAGATCTTTCAGCAAGAACAATCAACGCTCTCTCAAATGCAAACATTAGAACAGTCGGAGGCTTAGCAAGAAAGAAAGAAGAAGATATGGGAGATATAGATGGTCTTGGTGCAAAGGGTATACAAGAAATCAAGAAGGTCTTGTCAAACTTCGGAATCACATTAAAGTAAGAATCAAATATGAATCACAGTAACAAAAACAAACAGCTAGGTAGAAAGATGAATCAGAGAAACGCCCTCTTGAAGACAATGGCTGTATCTCTTGTAAAACACGAGAAAATCACTACCACAGAAATAAAGGCTAAGGTCTTGAAGACTTTTGTAGAAAAGCTTATTACAAAAGGTAAGACAGATACTTTAGCTGCACAGAGACTTATAGCTGCAAAGATTGGAGCTGTATCAGCAAAGAAAATTGTGAAAGACATAGCACCAAAATACAAAACAAGAAACGGCGGATATTTAAGGGTCGTCAAAATAAAAACAAGATTATCAGATAGCGCAAGAATGGCTGTCATAGAATTTGTTTAATAAATAAAACAATGGAAAAGAAATTTTATACAATAGATGCAACAGACGGAAAGCTAGGAAGAGTCGCAACTAAAGCGGCAGGTTTACTTATGGGTAAGAATTTAGTATCTTTCGCAAGAAATGTTGCTTTCAATACAGAAGTAAAAGTTGTAAATGCTAGCAAACTTGATATCGCTATAAACAAACAAAAAACCCCTTACACAAGATTTTCTGGTTATCCAGGAGGTTTACACATAAAGAGTATGGAACAACTTATCGCTAAACATGGTAAGGGTGGAGTTCTTAAGCTTGCTGTAAAAGGTATGTTGCCAAAAAACAAATTGACACCAAAAATTATAAAGAATTTGATAATTACTGAATAATACTATGACTGAAACAAAATCAAAATACATAGAAGCAGTAGGAAGAAGAAAAACATCTATCGCTAGAGTTAGAGGTGTTATTTCTAGTAAGAATTCTTTTGAAATAAATGACGGTAAAAAAGTTGAAGATTATTTCAAGACAGAAAAGCAAAGAATTACAGCTACTGAAGCTATAACAAAGGTTACTGGTCTTACAGAATTTTTCTCAATCACAGTAAAAATTATTGGCGGTGGTATGGCATCTCAAGCAGAAGCTATGAGACACGGTATCGCAAGAATGATAATCAAGCAAAATCCAGAACTTAGAAAAGAAGTAAAGAAACTCGGATTCCTAGTAAGAGATCAAAGAGCAAAAGAAAGAAGAAAATTCGGTTTGAAGAAAGCAAGAAAGGCTGCTCAGTGGTCAAAACGTTAGTCTTAAAAAATCCGAGTTTATCTCGGATTTTTTATTTTCTGTCATTCCCGTGAACACGGGAATCCAGTATAATATTGTTGATGAAAAATTATTTTGTTTATATATTAGCAAACAAAAGAAACGGGACATTGTATATTGGAGTAACAAATGACTTAGTCCGTAGAATGTATGAACACCAAAATTCTTTGGTGGATGGGTTTACTAAAAAATATAATATTAAAATTCTCGTGTATTATGAAATGTCTGAAAATATTTTAAGTGCAATAGAAAGAGAAAAGAATTTAAAAAAGTGGAATAGACAATGGAAAATAGATTTGATTGAAAAAGAAAACCCAGAATGGAATGATTTAAGTTTAGATTTGTAAAACTGGATTCCATCCTTACAGGATCAGTACACCCTTCACATTTTGATTACAAAATATTCAAGGTCTTTCATTTGGGTCCCAACCCAAACTCAACCTTCGCGGGAATGACAGAGTGGGATAGAGAAGGGGTTCTTATACTTTTCTGTCATTCCCGTGAACACGGGAATCCAGGATATTCTGTTATTGAATTGTGTAAAAAGTATGCTAAAATAACTATAAATATGGATAAAAATACACAAAATGAAGAGGAAATAATCTATGAGGATGAATCTAAATCTAAAAAAACTATATTAGAAGATGATTCTGATGCAGTAGAAAGCGTGGTAAAAAAACTGAAGGAGAAGATTAAGATTCTAGAGTCAGAGAAGACAGAATATATGGATGGCTGGCAAAGAGAGCGAGCTGATTTTGTGAATTATAAAAAAAGAGTAGAAACAGAAAAATTTGAAACTATTAAATTTGCAAATGAGAATCTTATAGCTGAACTCCTTACCGTCATAGAAAGTTTTGAAATGGCTTTTGCTAATAAAGAGGCTTGGGAGAAAGTAGATAAGAACTGGAGAGTTGGAGTAGAATATATCCATTCTCAGTTTATTAAAATTCTTGCAGAGAACGGTTTGAAAGAAATGAATCCTATCGGAGAGAAATTTAATCCAGCATATCATGTAGCTGAAGGACACACAGAAACCAAAGAAGAAAAGGAGGATGGAATGATTATAGAAGTTAAAAAGAAGGGTTTTATGCTTAATGATAGGGTTATTGTTGCACCGTCTGTTGTAGTTGCTGAATTTGTAAAATAATTTGATATAATTCACCCGTTAAAGTTTTTGCTGACGTGTTATGAAAATGATTACAAAATATTGTTAAAATTAAAAATAAGTATATTATAATAAATGAGAGAATTTAGCTGCAAATAACACATTTTCATCAGCAAAAATTTTTCTCGGGTAAAGATATGTTATCCCTTCAAACACAATCAAAATACATAGAAAAAGAGATACAATTACCAAATGGTAGTTGGGCTCTTGTTGTTTTTGAATTGGTTGAAGTCAATGGGAAGATAATCGCAAAAGCGGTTTCTGGAAGATTTGTTACAAAGGCTTCTACTCTTGGAAAGGAAGAATGTTTAGCTCTTCCTGCATATTTTGAATTAGAAAATATTGAACCTGTAGTAAGCCCATTCTTTTCTGAAATTAAGCTTTTATTAAAAGACTTATCATTTGTAAAAAGCCAACCAGCTAGAGCTCCTAATCAAAAAATATAATAATATAAGTATAGTTTTATACTACACTTATATTTTTTGTCCCCGTGAATACGGGGATCCAGATTTTTGTTAATTTAAACAGAACTGGATTCCCGCCTACGCGGGAATGACAGATTGTGATTATTCGTAAATTACTAATTAATTATTAAAAATAAAATATGAGTAAAATTATAGGTATAGACTTAGGAACCACATTTTCTGCTATGGCAGTAATGGAGGGAAATTCACCAAAGATTATTGAAAATGTTGAAGGTGCAAGAACAACTCCTTCTATTGTAGCTACTACAAAGACAGGAGAAAGACTTGCAGGACTATTAGCGAGAAGACAGGCTGTCACAAACCCGAAGAATACAATTTTCCAAATGAAGAGATTTATGGGTCATCAATATGATGATGCTGGAGTACAGAAAGATAAAGCCTCTGTTTCTTTTGATGTTCTCAAAGCTTCAAATGGAGGCGTTGAGGTTGCTATGGGCGGAAAGAACTACAGACCAGAAGAAGTTTCAGCAATGATACTTCAAAAAATGAAGAATGATGTAGAAGCAAGACTTGGTGAAAAAATCACCGATGCTGTTATTACCGTACCTGCATATTTCAACGATTCACAAAGACAAGCTACAAAAGACGCTGGTCAGATCGCTGGATTAAATGTTTTGAGAATTATAAATGAGCCTACAGCTGCAGCTCTTGCATATGGTCTAAATAAAAACAAAAATGAAAAGATCGCTGTGTACGACTTTGGTGGAGGTACATTTGATATCTCAATTCTAGAAATCGGAGACAGCGTTGTAGAAGTTCGTTCTACAGACGGAGACTCACACCTTGGAGGTCGCGATATAGATAAAAAGATTGTAGACTGGATGGCGGAACAATTCCAAAAAGAAAATGGAATTGATTTGAGAAAAGATTCTCTTTCACTACAAAGACTTGATGAAGCTGCAGAAAAAGCAAAAATAGAACTTTCTACAGCGATGGAAACAGAAATAAATATTCCATTCGTAACTTCTGATGCTACTGGGCCAAAGCACTTGCTCATCAAGCTTACAAGAGCGACTCTTGAGAATTTGGTAAAAGAATTTATAGATAGATCAATAGAAATTTCAAAGAGAGCTATCTCTGCTTCACCATTTAAGATTGAAGAAATAAATGAAGTTATAATGGTTGGAGGACAAACAAGAATGCCTGCTATCGTACAAGCCGTGAAAGCTTTGTTTGGAAAAGAACCAAACCTTTCTGTAAACCCAGATGAGGTTGTAGCTCTTGGAGCTGCTGTTCAAGGAGGAATTCTTAGAGGAGATGTAAAAGATGTTCTTTTGCTTGATGTTATTCCACTTTCTCTTGGTATAGAAACTATGGGGGGTGTAGCAACACATTTGGTAGAAAAGAATACAACAATTCCTACATCAAGAAGTCAGGTATTTTCTACTGCAGCAGACAATCAAACTTCTGTAGAAATTCATATTGTTCAGGGTGAAAGACCAATGGCTTCAGACAACAAATCTCTCGGTAGATTTATCCTAGACGGTATACCACCAGCAGGAAGAGGTATGCCACAAGTTGAAGTTACATTTGATATAGACGCAAATGGTATCTTGAGCGTAAAAGCAAAAGATAAGACAACTGGTAAAGAACAATCTATTAGAATTGAGGCAAGTTCTGGTCTAAAGAAAGAAGATATAGAAAAGATGCAGAAAGAAGCTGAACTTCATGCTGAAGAAGACAAAAAGAAGAAAGAAGAAATTGAGGCAAAAAATATTGCAGAACAAATGATTTACACTGCAGAAAAAGCTGTGAAAGATAATGGTGCAAAGATTACACCAGAAATAGTGAAAGGTGTTGAGGATAAAATTGCTGATCTAAAGAAAGCAAAAGAAGGTTCAGATATCAATGCTATTAAAACAGCTACAGAAGCTTTATCTACCGAAATGCAAAAGATTGGTGAAGCTATGGCAAAAGCTCAGCAAGCAAATCCAGGACAGGCTGCTCCTGAAGGAGAAAAGAAAGATGAGAATATAAAGGATGCGGAGTTTAAGGAGAAAGAAGAAGGGAAATAAAAAACCCGTTGAGAACGGGTTTACGGTATAAAGGTTAATCTTCTTCATCTTCCACTTCTTCGAGAACAATGATGGCCGAGTATTGGACTTTCGTGAATGACGCAGATGAGAGGTGGGTAGAAGCGTGGCTTACACAGGCGATTTTCATGCCTTCAACTGTAGTCGCGGCTTGAATATCTTTTGTGAATTTCTCTCTGTCGTCGGTTGGTCCAATGAATATTACTTTTTGTAGCATAGCTAGTCCTTTCTTGGTTGAGTCTAAAATAAAAGTATCACAATTAAAAATCAAATACAACGTCAGATGAACGAAGTCGAGGTGGAACCTTGAATCTCAAAAAAGGTTCCTCCTCGGTGGAGTTTCAGCCAATCAACTTAAAAACTAATTATTATGTCCAAAGATTATTACAAAACTCTCGGTGTGGATAAAAGTGCCAGTAAAGAAGATATTAAAAAAGCTTTCAGAAAGCTAGCACACGAGCACCATCCAGATAAGGGTGGAAATCAAGAAAAGTTTAAAGAAGTAAGTGAAGCTTACAGTGTGCTTTCTGATGACTCTAAGAGATCTCAGTATGATACATATGGAAGTGCTGGACCTACTGGTGGCGGAGGATTCAATCAAGGAGCCGGTGGCTTCGGTGGTTTTGATTTTTCTGGATTCAATAGCCAGAATGGACAAGGTTTTGAATTTGACTTAGGTGATATCTTTGGAGATTTCTTTGGTGGAGGTGGTAATAGGAAAACCCAAAAGAAAGGAAAAGATATTGCAGTAGATATGGAACTTTCATTTCATGATTCCGTATTTGGTGTTGAGAAAAGTATTAGATTAAATAAAATATCTAAGTGTAAAGATTGTGCAGGCTCTGGAGCCAAGAAAGGAACGTCTATGCAAACATGTAGTGTTTGTAATGGATATGGTAAAGTACGTGAAGCAAAGAGATCTATGTTTGGAAACTTTATGACAGAAGTTGTCTGTAGTGCTTGTGATGGTACAGGACAAATTCCAAAAGAGAAATGTCATACATGTAGTGGAAAAGGTACAACAAAAAGAGAAGATGAACTTTCTGTAAAAATTCCGGCAGATATAAATGATGGTGAGACCATCAGGCTATCTGGAGGAGGTGAAGCTATCAAAGGTGGATCTTCCGGCGATCTCTATATTAAGATACATGTAAAGGGAGACCATCTATTTAATAAAGAAGGGAAGAATCTCGTCACAGAGCTTAATATTAAGCTTTCTGAGGCCATTTTAGGCACCAAGGTGATGCTTAAAACCTTAGATGGTGAATTGGAGCTTAAGATACCAGAAGGCACCCAATCTGCTGAAATTCTGCGTATTAGAGGCAAAGGGGTTCCTATAGATAGTGAAAGAAGGGGAGACTTATTAGTAAAAATAAATGTAAAGATTCCCCACAGAATTTCTCGACAAGCCAAGGAGGCGATAGAGAAGTTGCAGAAAGAGGGATTATAGATAAACAAAAACACTCAGATAAAAATCTGAGTGTTTTTGTTTATTATATTTCCAGTCACTATTTTTTGTGTTATTATATGAAAACTTGTATGAAAACAGGTCAAAATATAAAAATTAGTCAAATACTACGTATAGGTTCAATAGCTTGGCACCACTTGATGTAATAATATCAAGATATGTCATACACAACAAATAAGAATATGCCTGGGATTAGACGTGAAGCAGCACGTCTTGTACGTAGCGGTTGGAGTGCAAGAAAAGTAGGTAGA
>CAIPUJ010000067.1 GCA_903868205.1 uncultured bacterium
AGGCTCGCTCGGGTATTCTGTTTTGGAACACGCGTAATTTTTCTGCTGAAAAATTCGCTCACTCTCACACCGTCGTGTTCCGAGAGTTTCCAAAACAGAAGACCCTCGCTCGCTTACTGGCAGAAGGGAAAATTTTGCTCCATAATATTTTTAAAAAAGTGAAACCTCGCTCGCTAACTGTAGAGCAGAAAACACCCAAATACGCCATGGCGTATTTGGGTGTTTTCTGCTCTGCCAATCCTCCAAACGAAGCTCCGCCTTCTGAACGAGTTAGTGGAACAATCTAAGAAAATCAATGAGATTTTTAGAAAAATTTAGTTGGCTTCAGGAACGAAGTGACTTATAAATTTTTCGTATAAAAATAGAATATGATTTTCTAGATTGTGTAACGCTTTAGAGAAGAAGGTGGGGCGAACGACTATTTTACCCCAAACGAAGCTCTCACTGTCACCATCACATTTTTATTTATCTTAGAAGTATCATATGCTCCATAATCAGAAACCTCAAGGTTATTGGCTGACAATACCTGAACAACACCACTAGCAGCGGATTTCAAATTACCTATCTTCTTACCTGTACTTTCTACCATCTTACTTGCTCTAGCTTGTGCATCTTTTATTGCGTCAGAAAGAAGACTCACTCTAAGTTCTGGAAGCTTTGTATAGTAATATTCAACTTGATTTGCACTAAAGATTACTCCTTTGTTTATAAGATTTTGTGTTGCTTGAGCCAATTTTGTTATTTGAACAATATCAGAAGAAGAAACTTCAACATTTTGTGACAATGTGTATTCTTTTTCGGTTTGAGTATTATTATTGTTGTAATTATAATTCTCCATCATTGATACAGTAGAAATAATTGCATTTTTGTCATCTATCCCCTGCTCTTTCAAAAAAGACTTAACCAGTTTCAAATCATTCGCCATTTGATCGTACCCACTCTTTAAATTACTAATTTTTACAATTCTTGAAAAATTACCGCTGAATTTTGCACTATCAGAAACGACCTCTTTACTAGCGGAGCCAGTAACAGAAATAGCATCTGTAGAAATTCTTGAATTATAAAACGCTAAAGAGAAAATACTAAAACTTAAGATAAGACTTGCCCCAACAATAATCGCTGGTTTAAAAATATTTTTGTTTTCCATAATATAGTAATTATATCACACAAAAACTAAATATCTTTAGCTTTTTTACATCATATATGCTAGGATATGTAAATATGGAACAAAAAACAGCAGAAAAAATAAGAATAAACAAATATCTAGCCTCTAAGGGTATCGCTACCAGAAGAGACGCGGATAAGATCATTTCTGCTGGAAAGGTGCTTATAAACGGCAAAAAGGCCGTTCTGGGGGACAAAGTATCAGAATTTGATGAAGTAGAGGTTCTTGGTAAATCATCAAAAAAGATGGTTTATTATGCCTACAACAAACCAAGAGGAGTCGTTACCCACAGCCCACAAAATGGAGAAAAAGATATTGCAAAATCAATTGAATTAAAAAACGTATTCCCTATTGGTAGACTCGACAAAGATTCTGAGGGTCTTCTTATACTTACAAATGATGGAAGAATTACCGATAGACTTTTGAATCCTGACTACGATCACGAAAAAGAATATGTTGTAAAAACAAGAACCCAAATAAAGCCAACTCATTTAAAAATAATGGAAAGAGGTATGGATCTTGAAGGAATTACAACCAAACCCTGTACAGCGAAAATGGTAGATGAGTTTTCATTTAAAATTATTTTGAAAGAAGGTAAAAAACATCAAATCAGAAGAATGTGTGATGCACTATCAATACCCATAGAATCTCTTAAGAGAGTGAGGGTTATGAATGTTAAACTTGGTACTCTTAAATCAAACGAGTACAGAGAACTCGCAGGTCCAGAATTAGAAACTTTCTTAGACTCTTTGTTTGATAGAAGTTAAGGAAGCCTAATACATTCGTTAAAAGTTTTAACCTCTAAGTTATACTTGGCAGCCAGAGTACTCATTTCTTTTATAGCAGAATTAATATTGTTAATTAGTAAATTATATTCTGCCACTTTTGAATTATAAAGATTCGGATTAAGTGTTGTATTTAAAGTTTTAAGCTCCACCTGGTTTTTTTCTATATTGATTTTCATAGAAGCTATTGAAGCTTGCAAAGAATCTATTTTTGATTTTTCTTTTGTATCTGGCTCCAAACAAGAAGAAAGCGGTCTTCCAAAAATTTGCGCTGATATCCAAACCTTGTTTCCTTTATAAGTACTTTCTTTTGCATACACACCTATTTCAGTATAAGCTGTGTGCAAAATATTTTTTCTATGACCCTCACTATTCATCCATGCTGTTATAAGAGCTTGGGTATTATCAAAATTACCAAGAGCAATATTTTCACCTACGACTATATATTTATAACCGTTCCTATCTGCCACAAGAGACGCACTATCTCCGCTTGGAGAAACGTGTTCAAAATATCCTTTAGCAAACATATCCAAGACTCTTTCTTCTGCTATTGTGTCTAATTTACTATTACCAGTGAGTAGTTTAAGCCCAGTCTTTACACGCTCTACGTTTGTCAGAGAAACTATTTGTATTTTATTTATTTTAGCTCCGAGAGAAACAGTCTTACCTACAAGAAGCCCTGATGTTTCAACTTTTTTAACAACATCCTGAATTTTCGAAACAACTGGAGTTTTTGTACTTGTTGGTTTTTTTGAAATATCAGTAGAAATAGCACTGGTAGATTGTGTATTATTTTTCTTCTCTGCAACGTCTATTTTTACAGCAACTTTTTCTGTACAAATTTTTGAGCCTAGGCTTACTCTAAATTCTGTAGTTTTCCATTCCCCACTAGCTAAGGATGAAAAATAATTACCACAAAAGTCATTCCTTACCTTACCAATAACAGTATCACTAAAAAAACTCACAAAATCTTGTATTCCACCAACAACAGTAAATAGAGAGGCTGTTAAATTTTCTCTTGAAAAATCTACCGCGACAGCACGGCTAGTAATCGTAGTCGAAAATAGCAAACAGAGGATTATTGAAAACAATTTTACCTTCTTAATCATTACTCTTATATTTTATCATAAAACAAATTGAATGATAATCTAAGCAATGATATAATATTCGTATGAAGTCCTTGCAAGTCTTTTTCAAATATTTTAAGTGGCATTATGGCAAAGCCCTTATTGGTTCAGTATATCTTTGGAAAAATCTCACCTTATTTCTTTTAAACTTTTTTTCTATCAAAACTCTTATTTTAAATTTCTTTACTCCGTGGAGAAGAATATCTGATTCATATCCTAAATGGTACAACTTCAAAGAATACTTCTCTACACTTGCAATAAATACCCTTATGAGAATTGTAGGTGTTTTTATAAGATTTTTTGTCATAATTTTCGGACTAATCTGCACTTTTGTTTTTGTAATACTATACCCAGTAGCTTTTATTTTTTGGATAACACTTCCTATAATACTGCTAACAATCATTTTGGCTGGTGCAACATTAATAATTATTGGATAACATGGATCCCGTTAGAAACCGCGGTCGCCTAAATAAACACAAAAATAAAATGTCGATATATTATAAAAAATTAATAATAACAAGGAAAACGGTACAGACCGCGACCTGTTTCTAAACGGGATGGATATAAAAAATTATTTAAAACAAAGTCCCTTATATGATGTCCTCGTAGTAAATTCTTTTGTATCAGTCAAAAGAAGACTTCTTCTCAAGAAAATATCTGGAAATATAATTTTCTACACATTAGTAATAATGATTTTGTATTATCTAATAAAAGACACTAGCAAATTTGGAATATATCATGATCTTGCAGATTTTTTTGTACCAAGATTAATCGGCCTTTTTATATTAAATATTGGAATATTTGGAATTACTAAACTTGTAGATATATATCTATCTTCTCAATACTATTTTGAACACATAGTATTGAACCAATATGCACCAGAAGAGCTCTATACATTTTCAGCTGGTAAAGTCTTATACTCTGGCAGAAAAACAGATATACTTCACGGATTTTTTGATTCAAGAATAGGTAAAAGAATTTTGTCTCGTCTTGGTATATCACAAAAAGAAGCCCAGGATTTTATTAATTCACAAAAATTACTAAAAGAAGAAAATATTCCAAAACAAAAAGATGATGTGCTGAAACTTAAAGATATCGCGGTACATCTTTATGAAAACAATAAAAACTTTGCCGAATTTTTAAATAAAAAAGGTATATCAGATAAAATACTTTTGGGTGCAGTAAGTTGGGTTGTATTTGAAATAGAATCCAGAGAATACAGATCAGAATGGTGGAGACAAGAAGCCCTCGCACGTATACCAGGTATAGCGAAAGACTGGTCATATGGAGCAACATTTCTTTTGAATAAATACAGTAGAGACCTTATACACGATGAACAGGTTTCTTCAAATAATTTTGTTATATCTGATAGAGAAAACGAAATAAGCCAAATAGAAAACATTCTTTCAAAATCAAACGAAACCAATGTCCTTCTAGTGGGTGAACCGGGACAAGAAAAAATGCAGGTGATATGGAGTCTATGCAAACAAATAAAAAGCAAAAATATTACATCGTCACTAAAAAATAAAAGACCAATACTATTCATAGTAAATATTATTGTATCTTCTTGCAGAGAAAAAACTTGCTTTGAAGAACATTTTATAAAAATATTAAATGAAACAATAAAGGCTGGAAATGTGCTCTTAGTAATAGACAACTTCCCTCTTTTAATTTCAACAGCCACACAACTTGGCACAGACATATCGAGCTTACTTGAGCCCTTCCTAACAGGTTCTGGAGTACAAATAATTGCTATTTCAAATACGGCTGAATATCACCAGATAATAGAGCCAAATAAGGTACTGATGAGTGGATTAGAAGTAGTGAAAATTAATCCTTTAACAATGGAAGAAAATGCAAAAATTATTTCTGGTTCTGCATTAGAAATAGAAGATTTGTATGATATCACTTTTACATACCAGGCAATAAAAGAATTGGCTGAAAGCGCCGAGTATTATTTCCCAGAAGGTGTTTCCTCAGACAAAGCTGTAGACCTTCTAAATGAAATAGCTCCTTGGGCAAAAAGAAAAGGAATAATAAAGATAGATAAAAATGAAGTATTAGAATATATAGAACAAAAAACAAATATCCCAACAAGCGGAAGAATTTCAGAAAAAGAAAAAGATAAACTTCTAAATCTTGAAACCCTGATTGGCCAAAGAGTAATAGGACAAAAAGAAGCTGTCGTCGGAGTAAGCAATGCGATAAGAAGAGCTAGGTCTGGTGTGAGGAATCCAAACAAACCTATTGGATCATTCCTCTTCCTCGGACCTACTGGTGTTGGTAAAACAGAAACAGCAAAAGCACTGGCTGAAGTATTTTTTGGAGATGAGAGCAATATGATGCGTCTTGATATGTCTGAATATCAAACAGACGATGCAATGGAAAGGCTTATAGGCTCGTTCAAAGAAAATAAACCAGGTATATTTTCAAGTATGCTTAGAGACAAACAATACGGCGTTGTTCTTCTTGATGAATTTGAAAAAACAAACAAAGAAGTTCAAAATTTATTCTTACAAATATTAGATGAGGGAATGTTTTCTGATACAAACGGGAGAAAAGTTAGTACGAAAAATATAATATTTGTTGCCACATCAAACGCAGGTTCAGAAACAATATTTAAAATGATAGGAGAAGGCAAAAGTCCTGAAGATGCCAAGGAAGAAATCTTGGGAAGCATAATAAGCAAAGGATTGTTCAAACCAGAGCTTATAAACCGTTTTGATGGTGCAATAATTTTCCATCCATTAGATGAAGGAAACCTTAAACAAATCGCAAAATTAATGCTCAAGAAAGTTGCAAAGAGACTTATAGAAAAAGGTATCGAATTAAAAACGAATGACTCTCTTGTAGATTATGTAGTTAAAAATGGTTCAAACGCAGTATTCGGTGCAAGACCGATGAATAGATTTATACAAGATTCTGTGGAAGAAAAAGTGTCAGTGCTTATAATAAAAAACGAATTAAAAACTGGAAACTCTGTTGAATTTAAAATTGAAGAAAACGAGCTATTGCCAATAGTAAAGTAAAAAAAGAAAGCCGCCCAAAATCGTTTTTCCTTAAAAACTTTTTTGGGCGGCTAACTTTCGTCACCTTCGACTATTGTATTCATTTTATTTTGAATAAGATTCTGTCATGAGATTGGATTTGAGAATTTGCTTTTTCTCTCTCTGACTAAGATAATATGTTCCGATCATCGTTCCTGCTGCACATCCAAGGGCATATACGACCACAACAAAGGTGTTGTCTAGGTTATTGATTATTCTATCTAGAATATAATACCAAATTAACACATTTACAGTAGTAATAACTCCACTGGCTAAAACCTTCGCTTTCGTGACGGTTTCTGTCCAAGCAGTAACTACAAGCATTTCAACAATGCCAAGCAAAAATATAAACATATATTTACTGATTTTCAAATTATTAAAGTACTCGACCAAATACAAAAACGCCCTTATCGGGTGTATTTGTATTATTTGTATAATAACATACTATAGGAAAAATTGCAAGAATATGGCTAAAAACCTCATCTTTTAAGCCAAAATTGTCTCTTTTTTTCTGGAAATTTTTCTATGGCATATCTCAAGGTGGTTCTAGACATATTTTTATGATTTTTAATCAAAAAGTCCTCCAGTATAGAGAAATTTCTTTTACCGACCTCTCTGAGCATCCATCCGACAGCCTTCCTTATCAAATCATGTTCATCTTTAAGTAGAATTTTTGATATTTTTAATGTATCTTTAAACGACATCTTTTTTATAAAAGCAAAAGTAGAAATAATCGAGACTCTTCTCTCCCAAAGGTTTTTTGATTCTGCAAATTTATACAAAATATCTTTCGGTTTCGTTTGCAAATATTCACCAATAATTTTTGGGGCGGAGAGATCTACCAAATCCCAATTATTTGCTTGGCGAACGTTTTTAATATAAAAATTAAATATTTTCTTTTTTTCTTCCTCTTCCCCACTTTCAAACTGAGCCACCAGAATCAAGAGTGCACAAAGTCTTTCTTCATGAATTTTTGAATACAAGAGTTCTTTAATATCTTCAAAATATAAATTACTATATTTCCTGGCTATTTTTCTTATGTTTGGGACAACTATTCCAATAAAAACGTCACCCTCGCCATAATCCCCTTTACCTGTTTTAAAAAACCATTTCAAAATTTCAATTCTTTCGAACTCGGCGACATTCATCAAATCTCTTTTTACATCCCTAAAATCAATCATAAATATATTATATAATAAAAGCGGTATTTACCCAGGGGCAGAAGCCCCGGTCACAATGACTCATCAGAAACTGACTCGTCTTGTTCCGCGGCAGAGCCGCTGGGTATTCAACCCTTATATATCGACTTCACTCGGACAAAATGTAAAATCATAATTTCACACTTTGCTCCTCGCTAGTCGAAATAAAAAAACAAAAACCGCTCAACAAAAATGTTAGTGGTTTTTGTAGAAAAAATACATTCTTTATATTCTTGTCTTCTTTGCAAGTCTTCCTATTAAAAAGATAATATAAAGAGCTGATAGACCGACCAAAGCATATACCACAGAAGCCCAGATAGTTGCTCCAAAGAGCAATGCTACTAGGTTCCAGCTTGGGTCTATTGAAATAAGTCCCCAATTCAAACCTCCAACAACTACAAGTACCAAAGTCAACAAATCAAACCAATTAAGTTTAGACATGGTTATATTTTGTTATGAGCAAAGCGAATTTCAAAATATCCACCCCGTGTAGTATTGTGCTTTAGCACAATAAAATTCTTAAGAATTTTTACTACATGGGGTTTAGAAATTACAGTCGCCATGCTCCTTAATTTCTAAATTAATAACGACCTTTATTACCTATAATTATACACCTTTTAAAACATAAAGTGTAAAGGCCAAAGGTTCATAATTTAAAGGGAGATTTTCTTAAGTAAAATATGAAGATTTTTCTTGTCTTGTGCGGAACAAGCAATAATTTCCCCTTCTTTAGATTCTTGCTTAATTGAATTGACTTGTTTAACAACATCTTGTTGCTTAAGCTTATCCATCTTATTAGCAACAATTAAATACTGTAATTCTTCGTTCCTGAGCACTTCTAAAACCTCTTTATCAAAATCAGTAAGCCCAGCCTTTATATCAAGAACCAAAACAACCAAGGGTTCTGCCTCAGAATACATAAGATACCAAAGAATTAATTTTCTTATCTTTTCTCTCTTTTCTGGGGTGGCTTCTGCATATCCAAAACCAGGCAAATCAACAAAATATGTTTTTTTGTTGATAAGAAAAAAATTTATTTCTGTAGTCTTACCGGGTTTCTTGCCGACTTTTACTAAATCTTTTCTTTTGAGTAATGCATTTATTAAACTAGATTTTCCAACATTAGATCGCCCAACAAAAGCAACTTGTCTAATCCCATTGTATAAAATCGGATCTGTTCCATTTATTCCCTTTACAAAATCTGCGCTCTTTATTTCCATATAAGATTAGTATATGCGAAATTCAAAAAATAGCTAGAAATTATTTATTGTATCTCCCCGCCACAACTACCCAGTTTATAGATTGAATAAACTTTTCAATATAATCGACTCTTTTAATCCCATAATCAGTCATATATGAATGCTCCCAAACATCCATAACAAGTAAAATTTCTTGATCAGCCAACTGACCAGTATCATGTTCCCCAACCCAAATATTCATTAGAGTATTAGTGATTTTATCTTTCACTAGTACGGCCCATCCTATTCCACGTGTTAAGCCCACAGATTTAAAATCTTCTAACCATTTTTCATAAGAGCAAAATGAAACAACCAACTCATTATACAAAAGACTCTTTATATCTAATTCTTTATAATCCTTTGTAATATTATTAAAATATATTTCATGCATTCTCATACCATTCCACTCCCAACCGAATCGTCTACGAATTTCGCTATATTCTGGTGTACCAGGCTTTGAAGTTGAAATCAAATCATTCAATAAGTTAACATTTTTCACATAACCTTCATATAAAGTAAAATGATTCTTTAATAAAGTATCACTGAAACCACTTATTCCTAATAAATTATTGAATTGTTGGGGTTGGTAAATCATCTTTTTTAAATTCATTAAATTGCGCTGAGTTTTTTCTAATACCCACACCAATAATAAACAATACCGCTAATATTGAAAGAATCAAAAACGCAACGAGCATGGTGGTATATTTACTATTCCAAATCTCTGGTTTGATATCACCAACCACAGCTGGTATTGCTGGTATCAAAGTTGCAGCTTCTGCTGTTTTTGCAAAAGCAAACGGAGCGCTTTTTGCTAAAATTTTACCAGTATTATTTACAGTTGCTGTATAAACAATATGTTGACCATCTTCCAATTCTTTATTTAAAGTATATTTCCATTCACCGGTGGCATCAGCCTTTATCGTAACTATAACTGGAGTACTATAAATATATAAAGTTATAAAACTGTTCGGTAAAGCTTTACCTTTAAAAACTATCAGATTGTCTGGTGTCAAAACCACTTCACTCAATTTATAGGTAGAAAGCTCTTTTGCAGAAGATGCTTTTGGCTCTTCTTGAATTATTTTTATTGTAGAAGTAGACACGGGATCCATACCTAGAAGAATTTTTTCTCCGGCATTAATCTTTTTACCTTCATATTCAGCGATCGGGGATGTTTTTATAGGGTCAAGATTATAAACATAAATAGAATCATAATCAGAAACTCCGTCTTTATTTGTATCTTTATAAAGCAAGTTTACATCTTCTGTTTTTATTTCTTGTGCTTTCTCTATAATATTTTCAGATGTTGTACCAAGAGAAACAAAAACATCCATAGTGCTCTGTATTTGAGAAACTTCTTTTACACTTACACCTTTTGTATAAAATGGTGTTTTTGGAGATTCTATTTCTGAAATTTTTGTACTTGAAGCTTGTATTGGTTTATCAATCTTAGGACTTTCTTTTCCAGCATCATTTTTTACAGTTGAAATCTGCACTGTTGGTATTTCCTTTTGTGTATAAGTAGTATTCGACTTCCATGAAGTTGTTGCTGGTGCAGAGTAAGCGGAAGGATTAGAAGAAGACCCAGAACCTATAATAATACCATTACCAAATGGTTCTATTATTTCTTTGTTTATGGAATCCCAACCGCCCGTCTTACCAGTATTTGTATTTGATGTGTTGTTGGTATTTGTAATTACGGGTGGTAATTCTGTATTTTTATTTTCTGAGTTCCAACCATTACTAGTATCAACCACCGTATTAACTGAAGGCAAGACAACGTCACTTGTTACTTCGACATTTTGATTTGTAGAATCCCATGCACCAGCAAAAT
>CAIPUJ010000068.1 GCA_903868205.1 uncultured bacterium
AAACTTTGAAAAAGAATATGCTTCTTGTTCCTACGTATTATGAACTTAGCCCATTCGGAAAAGGTGGAATAGAAAAACCTTTTATAGACAAAATAATCATGAGATTTTATAGAGATGAAGAATCTGTTGTGAGTGCTTATAACAAAGGTGAAGTTGAAGCCATCAATTCAATTTCTCCAGACAAAATGCCTGATATCAAAAAACAAAATACTTCATCCATAAAAACAACTCCTCTGCCAAGAGTCTTCGCGGTGTTTTTCAATCAAAACCAAAGCGAAATCCTTTCATACAAAGAAGTAAGAGCCGCATTAAACCTAGCCGTAGATAGAGAAAAGATAGTAAAAGAAGTTTTAAGCGGATATGGCAAATCATTAAATAGCCCTATACCAAATGGTCTTCTTGGAGACGATGAAAGTGTCTCAGTGATATTTGATCTAGACAAAGCATCGAGTACTTTAGCGAAAGCAGGGTGGATAAAAAATGCATCAACAACTATTTGGGAAAAGAAGAAAGACAAAAAAACAACAATTCAACTCGCTGTATCAATATCTACACTAAATGCTCCGGACCTTACTAAGACTGCAGAAATTATAAAACAAGATTGGGAGAAACTCGGAGTTAAGGTAGAGATAAAACAATTTGAACTCGGAGACCTACAACAAAATATTATAAGACCAAGAAAATTTGATGCACTACTTTACGGTGAAGTCATCGGAAGAGATATGGACTTCTATGCTTTCTGGCACTCATCACAAAGAAATGATCCTGGACTAAATGTAGCTATGTATACAAATAGTACAGTAGACAAACTCTTAGACGACGCTAGAAAAACATTAGACACAGCTTCAAGAATAGAAAAATATAAAAAGTTTGAAGCTGAAGTTATAAAAGATATGCCAGCAGTATTTCTTTATACACCAGACTTTATTTACATAACACCAAATAAAATAAAAAATAACGATCTCGGAATAATAACCCTTCCTTTCGAAAGATTTATGAATATAAATAATTGGTATATAGAAACCAATAAACTCTGGAAGGTTTTTCAAAAAAATAATTAAAAATTTATTAACAACTAATTTATCAATATGGACAAAGAACAAAACAACAACTATAGAAAACCAACACACCAAGGACACACAACGCATCATCACAACAACCCAAATCCACAAACAAGGAGAGCTTATTCCCCTACTAACGCAACACCTATAAACAAAAACCCTAGAGTTTTTACTGCTGAGGCTGCAACAAGTAATGGAGATTGGAATAAAACAAACCAACAAAGTGGAAAGAAGCTTGTGTTTGTAAGAAAACAGTCTGGAGGAAGCAACTATTCAAATAGAAATTCTAGGTCGGCACCCAAAAAAGGAGCTCACGTAAGAAGGGTAACCTCAGAAGCTAGTAGGAAAAACGAACACATAATCCCAGAACTTAAAGATGGAGATGTTAGAATAATTCCATTAGGAGGAGTTGAGGAAGTTGGGAAAAATATGACCGCTGTAGAATATAAAGATGAAATCATAGTTATCGATGCGGGTATACAATTTAAAACAGAAGAAACTCCAGGTATAGATTACATGCTACCAAACACAAAATATCTTGAGGCAAGAAAGGGTAAAATCAAAGCCTTGGTGATAACACACGGCCACCTAGACCACATTGGTGGTATCCCTTACGTTATAGAAGCTCTTGGTAATCCACCGATATACACGAGAGAATTCGGGGCATTACTTATAAAAAAGAGAATGGAAGAATTCCCTCATGTTCCAGAATTAAATATTAAAATTGTAGACAAAAATACTGATTTTATTGCCATTACTCCAAATCTTAAAGTGAAGTTTTTTGGAACCACTCACTCTATTCCAGACTCTACAGGTATTATTATAGAAACTCCATACGGTGATATTGTAAACACTGGAGATATTAGAGTAGACAACGAAAATGGAGTTGTAAATGAAAAAGAATTTGAACAATACAAATTTTTCAAAAAAAGAAAGGTTCTTATGCTTACTATGGATTCTACTGGTATAGAGAAGCCAGGATGGACCATCTCAGAAGATTTAGTTATAAAGACAATTGATAATATTGTAAAAAATGCACCTGGTAGAATAATTATCGCAACTTTTGCATCTCAGGTAGAGCGTGTTATCAGCTTCATAAATATGGCTGCTAAATATGGAAGAAAAATAGTAATAGAAGGCAGAAGCATGAAAAATAATGTTGAGGTGTTAAAATTCCTTAAATTAGCTGACACTAAACATATTATAAATGTTGAAGATATACTCGACTACCCAGCGCACAAAGTCATGGTACTCGCTACAGGTGCTCAGGGAGAAGAATTTGCAGCTCTTATGAGAATGGCAAACAATAGTCATAAATACATCAAACTAAACAAAACAGACACTGTGGTTCTTTCTTCTTCTGTTATTCCTGGAAACGAAAGAGCTGTTACTGCCCTTAAGGATAACCTTTTCAGACATGATTCAAAAATAATCACTTACTTCGATACAGATGTTCATGCAGGAGGACACGGCAAGAGAGGTGAACTTGAATGGCTACACAGACAAATCCCTTACAAATTCTTTATGCCAGTTCACGGACATCACTTTATGCTTAAAATGCATGCAGAACTTTCCGCTTCAATCGGTACACCTAGAGAAAACATTGTGGTACCAGAAAATGGAAGTATTATAGAAATAACAAACGAGGGAACAAAAATAAAAGTACTAAAAGAAAAAGCTCCATCTGGAATTGTTATGGTAGATGGATTCTCAATTGGAGATGTACAGGAAGTTGTTATTCGTGATAGACAAATGCTAGCGCAAGACGGAATGTTCGTCATTATCGCAAGCATAGATGTTTCTACAGGAAAACTCAGAAAATCCCCAGATATTATTTCTAGAGGATTCGTATATCTTAGAGAATCCCAAGATCTTCTAAAACAAACAAGATTTATAATTAAGAAAACCATAGAAGAAACAGCTGTTGGTAATCCAATAAACTTTGATTTCTTAAAAGAACAAATTACAGACAACATCAGCAGATATTTATTTCAACAAACAGCAAAAAAACCTATGGTTATACCAGTGGTGATTGGAGTTTAATAGACAAAAAAAGGCGGTCGCATTAGCGACCGCCTTTTTTAATCCCCTATTTAGTATCTTTTATAGCCAAGCTATATTTAACCCCCAAGAGCATTAATAAACCTAGAATAATCCAAATATATTTCATTCCAAACCCAACACCCCCCTTATCAAAACAAGACAAAAATACAGTTGTAGCAAAAGTAGCACAAACAAAGGCAACTGAAGTTGTCATCTTAAAAATATTTATCAAGTTACTATCACCCGCCGTTATCTCTTTATAAAAATATGTTTCCGCCATAATTTCAACAATTGCGGCACCAACCCTTGTCATAAACAACATAAGTCCCCAAACTAAGAAATTTGTAGATGTAATAAATGATAAAGACATTGTAGTAATAGCCATTACTACGAATCCAGTAATTAAGAACTCTTTCTCCCCAAGTATCTTATCTGCAATCCAACCTATTGGTATTTGTATAAAAACAAAAGGTAAAAGCATTATTGTAAAAGCTATACCTATCTCCTTAAAACTAAAACCTAAATGTTGATTTAGATATATCGGCATATAAATAATCATGAGAGCATAAAATATCTGTAAAAGAAAATTGGTTATCATAATAGAAGAAATATTTTTGTTTTTAACAATTCCTTTCATAGTATCTTTAAAATTAAAATGTCTATATTTAGAATCCTTAGTATTTCTAAGTATTAAAACTGAAGCTAAAACAACTCCAGACATTATGAGAGCAGAAACAAAAAACACTTTTTGGAAATCACCTTCCCCAGCGATTCTAGCTGCAGCAAAAGGAGCAAAAAGCCATGCAATATTTGTAGCCGTTAGATAAAAGCTCCTAATCCTACCAGTCTCAACATCTCTCGAATAATATTCAACAAAATAATCTAAGCAAAAACCTATAATACTAGCACTAATAGCATTTATTATAAAAAATAATATTAAATAATGAGGGTTATTTAAGATAGATAGACCTATTAGTGCAAAAATGTTTATAAAAACAAGACTTAAAATTGTATAATAATTACCAATTTTTTGTATTATCTTTGGAACAATTATAAAGGCTAATATTGTAAGGAATGAACTCACCATGTATATGAGACCAACCAATTTCTCTGGGGTAACTTCTTTAATAAAAAAAGACAATAATTTATAGATAAAACCAAAATTTTCTTGTATTAGAATCCCGTCAACAAAACTAGAGTTTATATATGATGGCAAAGCTATGCGCAATGCAAACATAAAACCAACAATATAAAGTACAAATAAAGCAGACCTTCTAAAGCTTAGTGGGTGTATCATAAATTATTACATTTTAATTACTTCTAAAAACATAAATATCGGTATTTCAATTCTTGCCTTATCTTCAATCTTTTGTTTTGGACCCTTTTCACTCTTTTTATCTGAAACCCATTCCTCCATTTTTGAAACTAAAAAATTATTTTTATAAAAAACCTTAAAGTATGTCTGTAGTGGTCTATGGAAAGAAACCGTATATTTTTTATTTTTAATATCTTTTTCTCCAGGATTCATATCGATCTTTACCATTAATTCAGAAAGATATTGTTCTACTTTTCTAAACTGCACAGCCTTTTTATCATCATATCCCCAATCGCTTTTCTGAGGAACTCTAAAAGCTGGGTGATTTAAAACTAGATATAATTTCCCTCCTTTCTTTAAAACTCTACCGGCTTCTTTTATTGTACCCTCTAAATCACTAATGTTTTGTAGAGCCAGTACAATACATGCTTTATCAAATACACCGTTTTTAGCAAAAGATAAATTATTTGATTCTGATACAAAATAATTTATATCCCCTTTAGATTTTTCTGTAGCTATTTTGATAAGTTCAGGAGATATATCGGTACCAGAAACATTCGCGCCAAGTTTTTTGAACTCCCTAGTGAAAAAACCTTGACCACAAGCGATATCTAAAACAGATTCTCCTTCTTTAAATTCCATGAGTCTTGTAATGTTTGGTAAGATGAGACGGGATTGGTAAGAGCCTTCTGTATTTTCTACGACGGCATCATACCAGTCAGAAACTCCTCCCCAAGATGTATCTTTTTTCATTTGTATTATTTTAAAATTAACGGGATGGAAATACTTTCATCTTTTTCTTTTAAACCTGATGGATTATCTTTCTTTAGAATGAGTAAAACATGCTTCGTACTTGTTGGTTTTACAAATTCAAGTGTAGCAGAAAATGGAATAAAATTTTCTGTCATCCAATCTTCTGTAGACGTAGCCAAAGCTCTCGCCAAAACATTTCCATCTGTATCTATAAGCTGTACTGAAAAAGAACCCTCAAAAAACCACACTCCTTTGGCTTGTCCGGATATTTTAACAGGACTTTTTACCCCCTCATTTTCTTTTGGAAAATCTACTTTTACTGAAGATTCTTTTATGGAGGGTTGTACAGAAAGATCATTCCTCCCCCAATCAAAAGTAAGAGCTGTTAGTACAATAACAACGATTATAAGAATAACTATAAAAATAAATTTCTTCATTTACCCTAGAAAGTTTTTGCCAATAAAAATTGTTTGTTTCGACTTCATAAACAGTAATATTATATCACGTTAATCATTATGCTAATCCAGCCAGTATAAATAAATTTTTAACAAACATTGGCAAAAACTTTAATGGGTGAATGATCTATGGAAGTACACAACCAGTCGCATCTGAAAGTTCTTGCATTGTTGTATTTTTATCAAACCCTTCTACCTTCTTGGTGCTTGTACCAAAAAGCCATGTTGGGTAACCATCAATCCCCTTGTCTAAACAAAGTTTGGTATTATCAGGACATTCTACATATTTAATATGTTTGAAAGAAGCTCCAAATGTTTCCTTTTGTTCCTTACAGTGAGCACACCATTCTGCTCCGTACATCACAGCCCCTTTGTCTGTAAGACATTGTGCAAAAGTGTCATAATTTTTATCAGTATTTGTATTACCCTTACCAGCAAAAACAAAAATTAATACAAAAACAACTAAGAAAAATCCGACTAAAATTAATATCTGTTTTAAGGTATCTTTCATATTATTCATCACAACAATTAACCAACTTATCTACAATATCTTTTAGAGTCCATGGGTTGTCTGCATTTTTTGCCATATCTTTTACATCACAAACCTCCATTATCTTAAATCTTAACGCAAAGAAAATAGAGTACATTTCATAGGCACTATCATACGCCTCTTTTGCATCTACCTTGTTTCCACTAGATTGTAATTTGTTTCCAACCTCAATAAGCCTCATTGATGTGGCAAGCAAGTGTTTAGATATACACCAGCTTTCCCCTTCCGTCTGAGGAATCATTTTTTTCATAAGTCTTGTTCTTACTGCTCTTACCTCTGAAAGTAAATCAAAGTATTCTGGTTTCTTTACTTTTTCTGCAGTAAAAAATAAGTGTTCTTCTATACTAATAAGATTCATGAGGGCAATACTGAGATCTTCATCAGTAGTAAGATCCACACCATGATTATTTTTAGCTGCTTCAACTTTTTTTAATATTTCCTCAAATTTTGCTTTTTCTTCATTCATATATTTACCCTAGAAAATTTTTGCCAATAAAATTGTTTAATTCGACTCTGTATTTAACATTATATCATAACTACCGTAAGCCTTTGTTTTGGTTGTATATACACCATTTTTTAAAAACATTGGCAAAAACTTTAACGGGTGAATCATATCATAATAATTAAAGCTCCCAAAATGACCAGTATAAGAGCGAGCCATATTCTAACCTTCTTTGTTTCTTTCTTTCTAAAAGACTCTACTGTCTCTAGTGTCTTCACATCAGAAGAAAGAGCGAGGATGAGAATAAGGGGTAATACAAATACTAAGTTATAAAACAAAAGATATCCAAAACCAGACCAGAAATTCGCTTCATCATGAAGCAAACCTAATATAAATAAATATGGACCTCCAGTACAAGGAAATTCATTGATTCCAACAATTAGACCTAGAATGAAAGCTGTAAAAAATGTTGCTTGGCTAATATATTTAGCAATCTTTCCCTTTGCTATATCTGGAATCTTGAGTTTAATTGGAAACTTTGGAAAAATTTCTCCTAAAAGAGAAATGAGACCAACCACAATCAAGAGAGTTGCTCCAAGTTTAGAAACAAAATGTGGGGTATTAAAAAAATCTAATGTCTGTAATATCCCCAACCCGATCAAAGTATATACAAGAAAAATTCCAAATACATAAAAACTCCCAGCAATTAAAATATTTTTTCTGGTTTTCTTTAGACTAAATAGAAAAGCTATTGATAAAAATAGAATCGAAAAAGCACAAGGATTTATACTATCAATAATAGCAGAAACAAAAACAACAGCTGGTAACCAACCTTGATAATCTTTAATATTAGGAGTCTTAATATCTATAATCCCAAAGCCAACAGAAAAAGCAAAAATGAGAAACGCCCCCAGAAGTATCAACCCAAAAATGTTTCTCTTATTCATCTGTTAAATATATCAAAAAAAAGACCATTTTAAAAGGCGCCGCTGTATACAGCGGCGCCTTCGACCATTAAAGGTCACACACCTTTTAAGGATTATGACTCGGGCTATAAATCATAATGATCACTCTCCTTTCGGATTAACCATGCCCAAAGAACAGAAATTGTTTTTACTTTTAAAGTATAAGATACTATAGAATAAATGCAAACAAAAAACCGCTTTACAACGGTTTTTTGGTTTTTAGTCTATATTTATTTTATCTATTTATAACAGCATAAGGAAATACATCCATAGAGCTTGGTATAACAGGACTTCCTCCTAGTTGTGGTGTAGCAAACCCAGTTTTTACAAGATATGCTCTTATTTCTGTAGCATCTTTGTCATTCCCTCCTGTTACGATATTTGCAGTCCAAGTTCCATTTGACGCAATAGCTGTAAGTGGAGCAGCCCATGTTGGTTTATTCCACCATCCTCCAGCTACTTTTATAAATACAGCGACTTTATACAATGAATAATTCGCTGGTATTATACCAATGACTTTACCAACAGCAGACCCCGTACTTCCAATCTTAGGAACACTTGTTATTTGTATACCTGCACTAGAAATATTTATTACAACAATATTACTTACAACTGATCCGTTTGAAGCTGTAATATTTGTTGTACCTTGAGACAATGGTGTTACTAATCCCGTAGTACTAACCTTAGCAACCTTTATATCACTTGAAGACCAGGTAACTGTAGTCTTCATAGGATTGCCTCTTTGATCAAGAAGGGTTGCAACCAATTGTTGTGTTGCTCCATTCGCAATCAAATTAGAAGATACTGGTGTAACATTAATTGATGTTAAAATTTGTTTTTCCACATCAATCTTCACTGGTGCACTTTTGATTAAACCATTCGAAGCAGTGATGGTTATAGAGCCTGTTGAGACTGGAGTTACTAAACCAGTTGTGCTGACTCTTGCGATTGCTGCATTACTTGAAGTCCATGTGAGGGTTTTAGTAATTGGATTTCCAAATTGGTCTAGAGCAGTTGCTGTAAGTTGTTGAGTTGCGCCTGGGACGGTAAGGGAGGCGGTGGTTGGAGAAAGAGTGATGGTGCTTAATACTGGAGTTGAAGAA